>JAAVAG010000106.1 GCA_014804185.1 Lachnospiraceae bacterium | reverse complement strand
GAGAAATACAATTACCGGACAGGCGGCGGAGGAACTGACCGCTCTGTTTGGATTTAATATCCCGCAGAGATGGAGCATCGCGCATTTGTATCAGGCGATTTTAAACGGGGAGCCTCATGTAAAGGATGTGGCTTTCATCACCACACTGGCGGGGTATATCCACTGGAAACTGACCGGGGAAAAAGTTGTGGGAGTGGGCGAAGCTTCCGGCATGTTCCCAATCGACAGCAATACCGGTGACTATGACCGGACAATGATGGACAAATTTGACAGTGTGATTGCGGAGAAAGGGTATTCCTGGAGGCTGCGCGGGATTCTGCCGAAAGTGCTGACCGCGGGCCGGGAGGCGGGAAAACTCACGGAAGAGGGAGCGCGGCTTTTGGATCCTTCGGGCAGACTGAAAGCAGGCATATTGCTCTGCGCGCCGGAGGGAGACGCCGGCACCGGCATGGCAGCCACAAACAGTGTGGCAAAGCGGACCGGCAATGTGTCTGCGGGAACCAGTATATTTGCCATGATCGTGCTGGAAAACGCGCTTTCCGGGGTATATCCGGAGATCGATATGGTGACCACGCCGGACGGCAGTCCGGTGGCTATGGTGCATGCAAACAACTGTACTTCGGATCTGAACGCATGGGTATCGCTGCTTGGAGAGTTTGCGCGGGAACTGGGCCAGGAATCGGATCCGGGGCAGCTGTACGGACTTCTCTACCGCAAAGCGCTGGAGGGGGAGGCGGACTGCGGCGGACTGCTGTCCTATGGTTATCTCTCCGGGGAGAGCATCACACATATGGAGGAAGGACGGCCGCTGTTTGTGCGCAGGCCTGACAGCCGCTTTACACTGGCTAATTTTATGAGAATGCACTTATACAGCACCCTGGGAGCGGTCAGGATCGGTATGGACATTCTGGCGCAGCAGGAGGGTGTGAAGCTGGATCAGCTGTACGGACATGGCGGTTTGTTTAAGACAAAAGGCGTGGGACAGAAGATCATGGCGGATGCCCTGAACGTGCCGGTAACCGTGATGGAGACGGCGGGCGAGGGCGGTCCCTGGGGCATGGCTCTGCTGGTCTCCTATATGCTGCATGCGCAGGAGGGAGAGAGCCTGGCGGATTACCTGTCCGGAAAGGTGTTTGCAGGCGAACAGGGGGAGACACTGGCGCCGGAGCAGGAAGGCAGCACGGGATTTGAAAAATTTATGGAAGATTACAGAGCGGGGCTTGCCGTGGAGCAGGCGGCCGTGGAGGCTCTGAAATAAGGAAAACGTGAGGAGAAAATATGTTAGAAGAATTGAAAAAGCAGGTATATGAGGCCAACAGAGATCTGCCCCGGTACGGGCTGGTGACGTTCACATGGGGGAATGTCAGCGGCATCGACAGAGAGAGCGGACTGTTTGTCATCAAGCCAAGCGGCGTGAATTACGACAGGCTGACGCCGGATGATATGGTGGTGATCGATTTAAACGGGAAAAAGGTGGAGGGGAAACTGAATCCCTCCTCGGATACGGCCACTCATGTGGAACTGTACAAAGCGTTTCCGCAGATCGGCGGCATCGTACATACCCATTCGTCCTATGCCGCAAGCTGGGCGCAGGCCGGCAGGGACATTCCCTGCTACGGCACGACCCATGCGGATTATATTTATGGGGAGATTCCCTGTCTGCGCAGCCTGACTGCGGAGGAGATCGGGGAGGCTTACGAGGAAAACACGGGACATCTGATTGTAAATGAATTCCGGCGTATGGGGAAAGACCCGCTGGCTGTGCCTGCGGTGCTGTGCAAAAATCATGGGCCCTTTGCATGGGGAAAGACGCCCCATGAGGCGGTGCACAATGCGGTGGTGCTGGAGGAGGTGGCCAAGATGGCGTACCGTGCGGAGATCATCAATCCCCGGATACAGCCCGCACCCCAGGCGCTGCAGGACAAGCACTATTTCCGCAAACACGGCGAAGGCGCGTATTACGGCCAGTCTGAAAAAGCGTGAAAACAATCTCAGTGTGAAAAACAACGGATGTCACGCTCTGTGTGCCATCCTTATGTTTAATAAAGCCCGCAGGAGCGGGCGGAACGGAGAGGAAAATGGATAATTTAGAACTGCAAAAACATGCCAATGATGTCCGCAAGGGCATTGTCACTGCCGTACACAGCGCGAAAGCGGGTCATCCGGGCGGATCTCTTTCCGCCGCGGATATGTTTACCTTTCTGTACTTTGAGGAGATGAATATTGATCCGGAGCATCCTGACAAGGCGGACAGAGACCGTTTTGTGCTCTCGAAAGGACACACGGCGCCGGGGCTTTACTCCGCGCTGGCAAACAGGGGCTTCTTTCCGGTGGAAGATCTGACCACCCTGCGCAAGCTGGGATCTTACCTGCAGGGACATCCCTGCATCCATATCCCCGGCGTGGATATGTCTTCGGGTTCCCTGGGGCAGGGCATTTCCGCTGCCGTGGGAATGGCTATGGCGGGAATGATGGATCAGAAAACGTTTCGCGTCTATACCCTTTTGGGAGACGGTGAACTGGAGGAAGGACAGGTGTGGGAAGCGGCTATGTTTGCCGGCCACCGCAAGCTGGATAATCTGTGTGTGATTGTGGATAATAACGGGCTGCAGATAGACGGGCCAGTGGATCAGGTATGCTCCCCGTATCCCATCGATAAAAAGTTTGAGGCTTTCAATTTTCATGTGATCAATATAGACGCCCATGATTTTGACCAGATCCGGGGCGCGCTGAAAGAGGCCAGGGAGACGAAAGGAATGCCTACCGCCATCGTTATGCACAGCCTCAAAGGAAAGGGCGTGTCCTATATGGAGGGGTCTGTGGACTGGCATGGCAAGGCGCCTAACGATGAAGAGTATGCCGCGGCAATGGCGGATCTGGAGAAAATAGCGGAAAAACTTGCCGGGCAGCAAGAGAAAGCAGGTGACAGATAATGGCAGAGAAAAAGAACGACACGGCTGTGAAGAAAATTGCGACCAGGGAAAGCTATGGCAATGCCCTGAAAGAGCTGGGGGAGGAATTTCCAGATCTGGTAGTTTTGGATGCCGATCTGGCGGCTGCCACGAAGACAGGTATATTCAAAAAGGCATTTCCGGACAGGCATATTGACTGCGGTATTGCGGAGTGCAATATGGTGGGTATCGCCGCTGGTATGGCGGCTGTGGGCAAAATACCCTTTGTCAGCTCCTTTGCCATGTTTGCGGCGGGCCGCGCCTTTGAGCAGGTGAGAAATTCTGTGGGATATCCGCATCTGAATGTAAAGATCGGCGCCACCCATGCGGGCATCACGGTGGGCGAGGACGGCGCCACCCATCAGTGCAATGAGGATCTGGCGCTGATGCGGACGATTCCGGGGATGGTGGTCATGTGCCCTTCCGACGACGTGGAGGCTCGCGCTGCGGTGCGCGCCGCTCTGGAATATACGGGGCCGGTGTATATCCGTTTCGGACGCGCCGCGGTTCCCGTGATCAACGACCGCCCGGACTATAAATTTGAGATCGGCAAGGGATCCGTGGTGAGAGAGGGAAAGGACGTGACCATTGTGGCTACCGGCATCTGTGTGGACAGCGCGCTGGGGGCGGCGGAGAAGCTGGCTGCCGAGGGAATCGACGCGGAAGTGATCAATATCTGCACCATCAAACCGCTGGATGAGGAACTGATCGTGGCCAGCGCCAGGAAAACCGGAAAAGT
Organism: Lachnospiraceae bacterium; assembly: GCA_014804185.1. Lineage (GTDB taxonomy): Bacteria > Bacillota > Clostridia > Lachnospirales > Lachnospiraceae > Acetatifactor. Next base: position 6,266 of record JAAVAG010000106.1, on the reverse strand, counting down.
GGTGACGGCGGAAGAGCATACCGTGATCGGCGGACTGGGAAGCGCGGTGTGCGACTGTCTGTGCGCGCATTATCCCGTACCGGTGAAGAAGCTTGGCATGCAGGATGTGTTCGGCGAATCCGGATCGGCTTCCGCGCTGGTGCAGAAATACGGACTGGATGCCGAGGGCGTCTATAAGAGCGTGAAAGAGTTTTTATAAAGCTGTTTTAAGAAAAAATTAAAGAATTCCCCGATTTTATTGTGGTATGATGTTTTATATACGATGGTATAGTTAAAGTAACATACGCACGATAAGATCGAGGAATTTTTTATGGGAAGGGAAAACAGGAGATCAGCGGAGAACATACAGCTTGAATTTGTTAATATGAACCGGCAGGTCCGCGTCAACGAGAGAATGCCGCGGGAACCGTATGGGAGGCAGTACGGGCAGGCGGTGAGAAGGCAAAACGGGCAGACGCGGCAGGCAGGAGGGGCAAACAGGAGACAAAGCGGGCAGATACGGCAGATACCCGGGAGACAAAGCAGCCGAACGCCCAGGGTGGATATGCCCAGAAATGTACAGCCTGTGCCAAGGCGCAATCCGCATTTATATGAGGAGCAGGGACGGAGGCAGCAGGCCGCGCCCAGACCGTCTGTGCGCAGACGGAAAAAACTTCGTCTCCGGGCTTTGAAGCGCCTGCTGGGCGGTGCGGTGGGCATCACCGCAGTCCTGCTGTTTTTTATCTTTTTCTTTATGGATACCGGAAAGACGGGGACGGGAAAAGGGCAGAATATGGATCTGGGAGGCCCGGCGACGGGAGCCGGAATGCTGATGGACGCTTTCCGCGCCCAGGCGGAGAGGCCTGCCTGGACAGAGGATTTCCTCTCCATCAGCGAATGGGCCAGACCCGGTGAGAAACTGCCGGAAGTGAAAAACATCTATGTACATTATACAGCGAACAAGGGTACAAGCGCCGCCCAGAACCGCAGTTATTTTGAGGGACTGAAGGACAGCCATAAGACGGCGGCCAGCGCCCACTTTATCATCGGTTATGAGGGAGAGATTATCAACTGCGTCCCTATCGATGAAGTGGCCTATGCGGTGTCCGGCAAAAACTATGAGTCCATCTCCATAGAGTGCTGCTATCTGGCAGACGACGGTTCGTTTACCCAGGAGACCTACGATTCCCTGATCAAACTGCTCAGATGGCTGATCGACACCTATCACCTGGACAGCGACGATATTCTGCGCCATTATGACAGCAACGGCAAGAAATGCCCCATCTATTATGTGGAGAACGAGGATGCCTGGGAGCAGCTGAAACGGGATGTGGATAACCGGTAGGCTGACGGACAGACAATTTGACGTTTTCAAAAAAAGACTGGGCTTTGTGTCAGCACAAAGCCCAGTCTTTTTTTGCTGTGCCCGGTGGGCACATGTTCTCTTTTGTCCAATAATTCAAATTGACTATTGACAACAGGAAACGATAAACATATAATAATAAAAAACGAAAGAAAACAAAAACATATAAAACAACAAAATATCATATCACATGATATGAAAACAAAAAGGAGGAAAACGATGAAGTACAAAAAAGGATTAGCACTTGTAACAGCGGCCATCCTGGGAATTACGCTTTGTGCATGCGGCGGGCCTGCGCAGGACGATCCGACGGGCAGTCAGACTCCGGACGGAAATACCAGTGAACAGGGGTCCGGCGGCGGTGACACAGATGACAGCAGGGAAGACGGAGAAGAGAAGATTGTCACCATCGCCTATGACCAGACATGGAACAGCCTGAATCCGTATTCATCCACAGGTGTTATGGGTGATACGGTCTGCAATCAGATTTTTGATAACCTGATCGCACAGGGAATGTCTGGAAGCGTGTATCCCCGTCTGGCGGAAAGATGGGAGACAACCGACGACAATTCGGCCATTATCTTTTATCTGAACGGAGATGCCAAATGGCATGACGGAGAGCCGGTGACGGCGGACGATGTTGTGTTTACCTGCAAGCTGATCACAAAAGGAGAGATCGTGACCAGCAGGCGTCAGATGATGCAGAATGTGGCGGGAACCGACGACAGCGGAGTGGAATTGTCCGCAGACAGCGTAGAGGTGGAAAAGATCGATGATCTGACGGTAAAGATGAACATGAAAAAGCCCATGTCCGGATCCATGTTCCTGAAACAGGCAAGTTATTTCTTTGTTCTTCCGGAGCATCTGCTGAAAGATGTGACGCCCGCCGAATTTATGGAATCGGATTTCTGGAACAATCCGGTGGGGAACGGTCCTTTCAAGTTTGAGAGCACTATTCCGGGAGAGCGCGTGGTGTACACGGTGAACAAAGATTACTATATGGGCGAGATCGGATTTGACAAGCTTGTGATCCGCAGCATCGCGTCCGCGAATCTGCTGTCGGCTCTGATGAGCGGCGAGGTAGACCTGATTCCCGGCAGCCGTGTTTCTTTCCCCACTTCGGACATACCCATGGCGGAGGCACAGGACAATCTGGTGGTGGAATCTCTTTCTTCCCCGGGACATGTGTGGCTGATTGTGGACAATGAAAAGTTTGATGTGGCCACAAGGCAGGCATTTGATATGGCCATCAACAGAGAAGAGATGGTGACGGAACTTCTGGGCGGTAAAGGCATGGTTCGCGAGGGCATGTATGCCAGCAATAACCTGTACTATGATCCCGCCATTTCGGAGGTGAGTTTCAGCAACAAATATGATCCCCAGGCCGCGAAAGCGATGCTGGAGGAAAACAACTTTGATTTCAGTCAGGAACTTCTGATCCTGTACGTGACCGGCGACGCGCTGCGGGAGCAGACGGCGACACTGTTCCAGAGGGATATGGCCAATATCGGCGTAACGGTAAATGTGCAGTCTGTGGACCTGTCCACAATGATGCAGATGATGCGCGACAAGGAAGCGGACTTTGCCATCATGAAGACTTCCAGCGACGGCGCGAACCCGCTGGAGAATCAGGATTTCTTTACCATAGGCGGTCTGTATAATCTGTCGCATGTGACAGACCCAACAGGCCAGGATCTGTTCAGCAAGATCATGACGGCGCTGACAGACGAGGAGATCAAGCAGTATGCCAGCCAGCTGCAGTTGTGGCACGCGGAGGCGGAATGCTATTTCTTCCTGTACTCGCCTGATATAACGGTTATCTACAACAGCAGGCTCAGCAACATGAAAACACAGGATATGTCGATGTCGGTATTTGACTACTGGAACTGGAAAGTAGATTAAAGCATTCAGACGGCACGCTGCCAAGCCGGTCAGGCGGGGCGGCGTGCCGTTTTACAAAACGAAAAGGGAGGGAGCCTGCACAGTTGGGAAAGTACATCATAAAACGCCTGCTCATAGCGGCAGTAACCTTTTTTGGAATAACGGTGCTCGTTTATATTCTGGCCTCTATGGCGCCGGGTAGTCCGGTGGAGATGATTCTGGCGGGTACAAGCAATCTGACCCAGGATGATGTGGCGAGACTGGAGGCGCAGATGGGGCTGGATCAGCCGGTATATGTGCAGTACATGATCTGGCTGAAAAATGTCCTGCAGGGAAATCTGGGCGTGTCTTACCGCACTATGCGCCCGGTGACGGAAATGCTGGCGGAGCGGATCGGTCCCACCCTGATGCTGACGGTAACGGCGCTTGTTCTGGCGATACTGATCGCGATGCCACTGGGGATCGTCGCCGCCTACAGGCCCTATTCCCCGTGGGATTACGCCTCCTCCGTGTTTTCCTTTATCGGGGCGGCGACGCCGAATTTTTTTGCGGCGATGATCCTTGTATATCTGTTCAGTATTAAACTCGGTATCCTGCCGGCAAGCGGAATGTATGACGCGGGGGCTAAAGAGTCGCTGTCCATGCTGCTGCGGCATATGATTCTTCCGGTCATCACCCTGATGCTGCAGTATGTGGGGATTTATACCCGGCATATGCGGAGCAGCATGCTGGAAGTGCTGGGGGATGATTATGTGCGGACGGCCCGGGCCAAAGGACTCCGGGAGCGGGCGGTGATTTTTATCCATGCCCTCCGCAACGCCCTGATCCCGCTGGTGACGCAGGTGGGACTTTCGCTTCCGGCGCTGATCGGCGGCGCCATCATCACGGAGCAGGTATTCAGCTGGCCGGGGATGGGAACGCTGATGGTACAGTCCATCAATTACAGAGATTACCCGACGATTATGGGCATAACCGTTTTGATTGCCGGATTTGTCCTGATCGGGAATATCGTCATAGATTTGTTTTACGGGGTGCTGGATCCCAGAGTATCAAGAAAGTAGGAGGTGATGTTCATGAAGCGCAGTTCTTATTTCAGGGATGTGGCGGGGAGATTCAAAACGCACAAGCTGGCCATGGCGGGGATGTGTATCCTGCTTTTGGAGATTCTGCTTCTGGTTTTCCTGCCGATCGTTATGGATTTGCAGCCCTATGAGATCTACAGCGGTTTCGGGGCATCTCCCAGCAGAGAGCATATTCTGGGGACGGACAACACGGGCAGGGATCTGTTTGCAAGGCTGATCTACGGCGGGAGGACATCCCTTTATGTGGGGCTTTTCTCCACGCTGATCAGTTTTGCCATCGGCGTGCCCCTTGGAATGCTGGCGGGTTATTACAGAGGACCGGTGGAGGCGGTGATCATGCGGCTTGCCGATGTGTTCCTGTCGTTTCCCTCCATGGTTTTTATTCTGGTGCTTGTCTCCGTGATCGGACCGTCCCTGTCCACCGCCACCATCGTCATAGGAATCATGGGGTGGCCGGGATTTGCAAGGCAGCTTTACGGGAGCGTGCTGTCCGTCAGGGAGAAAGAGTATGTGGAGGCTGCGAGAGCCGTCGGCACGAAAAATCTGACCATTATGGTGCGCTATATTCTGCCTAACGCCTTTGCGCCGATTCTCATCGCTTTTACCTTTGGCGTGGCAAGCGCCATTTTGCAGGAATCGGGGCTCAGCTTTCTGGGGATGGGCGTCCAGGTACCCAAGGCGTCCTGGGGAAACATGCTGTATGCGGCCCAGTCTGTCTCCGTCATTGCCATGCGTCCCTGGGTATGGGTTCCGCCGGGAGTCTGTCTGCTGGTGACCGTGCTGAGCATTAATCTGTTTGGGGACGGCCTGCGGGATGCGCTGGATCCCAAAATGAAACTGTGAGCTAATTTGGAGCCGGAGGAACACATATGGCAGAACCGATATTGGAAGTGAAAAATTTAAAGACAGGATTTTATGCAAAGCAGGGCTTTTACAATGCCATTGAGGATGTGAGCTTTTCCGTCTGGCCCGGAAAGACACTGGGCATTGTGGGGGAGAGCGGCTGCGGAAAAAGCGTGACCTGCATGTCCATGCTGAAACTCCTGCCGGAAAAGAGCGCCGTGGTGGACAGCGGATCCTCCGTCAGGATGCGGGGGGAGGAACTCACCGGCAAGAGCAGAAAAGAAATGTGCAGAATACGGGGCAATGAGATCGCCATGATATTTCAGGACTCCATGACATCCCTGAATCCGGTGATGACCATCGGCAGACAGATGGCGGAGCCGTTTCGGGTGCATCAGGGAATGTCCCGGAGGCAGGCCGGAGAGAAAGCGCTGGAGATGCTGAAAAAGGTCGGTATTCCATCGCCGGAAATCAAGATGCGGCAGTTTCCCCATCAGCTCAGCGGCGGTCAGAGACAGAGAGTGATGATCGCCATGGCGCTCTCCTGCAGCCCGGACGTGCTCATCGCGGACGAGCCCACGACGGCTCTGGACGTGACCATTCAGGCGCAGATCGTAAGGCTTATGAAGCAGCTGCAGGAGACCTCCGGCACGGCCATCATTCTGATCACCCACGACATGGGTATCGTGGCGGAGATGGCGGACGAGATCATGGTCATGTATGCCGGGAACGTGGTGGAGACGGCCTCCAAAAGAGAACTGTTTCAGAATCCGCTTCACCCGTACACAAAAGGGCTGCTGGCCTCCATTCCTTCTCTGAACAAAGACGTGGAAAAACTTCATACGATAGAGGGCGTTGTTCCGGGACTGCAGGATATGCCGGAGGGCTGCCGGTTCTGTGACAGGTGCCAAAGCGCGATGCCCGTCTGCAGGACAAAAAATCCCGGCCTGTATGACAGGGGCGGGCGTAAGGTGCGATGCTTTCTCTACGAGGAGGGAAAGGAGACGGATACATGATGAGGAAAGAAGAGAGCCTTATCCGGATTGAAGATCTGTCAAAAGAATTTGATGTGGGAAAGGGATTCCTGTCTAAGGGAAAGAAGCTGAAAGCGGTGGACG
>JAAVAG010000105.1 GCA_014804185.1 Lachnospiraceae bacterium | reverse complement strand
TTATTCTGGCAGGCGGAGAGAAGAAAGAAGCTGACGCTGTGATCGTTGCCACCGGAGGGCTGGCCTATCCCTCCACGGGTTCCACCGGGGACGGCTATCGGTTTGCGGAGCAGACAGGTCATGGGATCGTCGCTTGCAGGCCGTCGCTTGTTCCGCTGCTGACCCGGGAAAAGTGGTGTCACGAACTGACGGGACTTTCCCTGAAAAATGTACGTGTCACCCTGTATGGACAGAAGGAAGAGATCTGGCAGGGCTTCGGGGAAATGCTTTTTACGCATTTTGGCGTCAGCGGACCGTTGATCCTGACTGCCTCTGCGTATTATGTGCAGAAAGCCTGGGGAGAGCAGGCGAGAATGGAAATTGACTTAAAACCGGCGCTTAGCGACAGGCAGTTGGAAGAGAGGCTGATGCGGGAGATGGAAGAAAATCGGAGCAGGCAGTTCAGAAATGCCGTAACGAGGCTCTTTCCCTCCAGGCTTGTGCCGGTAATGGTGGCGCTTTCCGGTATTGATCCCGACAAAAAAGCAGGGGAGATTACGAAGGAGGAGCGCCGGAAGTTTGCGGATCTGATCCGGAGACTGCCGCTTACCGTGACGGGCTGCAGGGACTACCCGGAGGCTGTCATCACAAAGGGAGGCGTTTCAGTAAAGGATATCAATCCCTCCACAATGGAATCCAAAAAAGTAAAGGGACTGTATTTCGCTGGGGAGGTTCTGGATCTGGATGCCATTACAGGAGGGTTTAATCTGCAGATCGCCTGGTCCACGGGTTATCTGGCGGGAAGCAGCATAGAGCGATAAGACTGGAAGTGGGCCGGAAACGGAAAGAGAGGTATGAGAATGAGTTTTAATGTGGCGATAGACGGACCGGCGGGAGCCGGAAAAAGCACCATAGCTAAGCAGGTTGCCCGGAAGATGAACCTGATTTATGTGGATACGGGAGCCATGTACCGCGCTATAGGGCTGTATTTTATCCGGGAGAATATTTCGCCGGATGAGACGGACAGGATTGAGGAAGTGTGCAGGAAGGCGGACGTAACTATCCGGTATGAGAAGGGAGAACAGATCGTCTGTCTGAACGGTGAAAATGTGAATGCCTGGCTGCGGACTGAGGAAGTGAGCAGAATGTCCTCGCGGATCAGTGTGTTTCCAGAGGTTCGCGCAAAACTCCGTCAGCTGCAGTGCAGGCTGGCGGCTGATGAGGACGTGATCATGGACGGACGGGATATCGGCACCTGTGTGCTGCCGGACGCCGATGTAAAAATTTACCTGACGGCTTCCGTGGAAGTGCGGGCAAAGCGGAGATACGAGGAACTGCAGGCAAAAGGCACTGAGTGCAGCCTGGAGGAGATCATGAAAGAGATTGCCGACCGGGATCACAGGGATATGACAAGGGAGGAATCCCCGCTGCGTCAGGCGGAAGATGCCGTTCTGGTGGACACCTCGGATATGGGAATAGAAGAGGTCGCGGCGGAAATTATAAGAATATGCGGGGAAAAGCGCGGATGGAAGTGATCGTGGCAAAAAAATCAGGTTTTTGCTTTGGCGTGGAGAGAGCCGTAAATAAAGTTTATGAGCAGATTGGCAAAAAAGGCAATATTTATACTTACGGACAGATCACGCACAACGAACAGGTCGTCCGGGATCTGGCAGAAAAAGGAGTAAAAGTCATTGAGGACAGGGATGCATTAAGCCGGGTCACGGAGGGAACAATAATTATCAGGGCTCACGGTGTGGAGCGGATCATCTATGAAATGATAGAGAGACAGGGACTGGAATGCGTGGATGCCACATGTCCTTTTGTGAAGAGAATCCACAGGATCGTCCAGCGCGAAAGCGGGGCGGGATGCCGGATTGTAATCGCAGGAAATCCCAGGCACCCGGAAGTGGAAGGCATCATGGGGTGGTGCAGCACGGAACCGATCGTGGTGGAAACCGCGGAGGAGGCGGAAACATGTGCCCTTTTCCAGGAGGAAAAGATCTGCCTTGTGTCTCAGACGACATTTAACTACAATAAATTTGAAGATATAGTTGAAATTTTTCGGGGAAGATACTATAATATTAGTATTGTGAATACTATCTGTAGCGCGACTGAGGAAAGACAGGCAGAAGCCAGGGAGATAGCGGCTTCTGTTGATGCGATGATAGTAATAGGTGGGAAACACAGTTCCAACACGCGGAAACTCTATGAAATATGCAGCGGGGAGTGTCCGTACACCTATTATATACAGACACTGGATGACTTGCATTTAGAACTACCTAAATCTGTCCGGCTGGTGGGTATCACTGCAGGGGCTTCTACCCCAAGTAATATTATTGAGGAGGTTCAAAATTATGTCAGAATTAACTTTTGAACAAATGTTGGAGGATTCATTAAAAACGATACACGCTGGCGAAGTAGTTGAAGGCACAGTCATCGATGTAAAACCAGAAGAAATCATTTTGAATATCGGTTACAAATCGGACGGCATTCTTACCAGAAACGAATACACCAATGAGCCGAACGTGGATCTGACAAGTGTTGCCAAAGTTGGGGACACAATGGAAGTAAAGGTTTTGAAAGTAAACGACGGCGAGGGACAAGTCCTGCTTACTTACAAACGTCTTGCTGCGGACAGAGGTAACAAGCGGATCGAAGAGGCGTACAACAGCAAAGAGGTGCTGAAAGCGGTCGTCAATCAGGTGCTGGACGGCGGCTTGAGCGTCGTAGTGGATGAGGTGAGGATTTTTATCCCTGCAAGCCTTGTCTCTGATGTCTATGAGAAAGACCTGGGAAAATATGCCGGTCAGGAAATTGAGTTTGTGATAAGTGAGTACAACCCCAAGAGAAGAAGATATATCGGCGACCGCAGACAGCTTATTACTGCGCAGAAAGCTGAAATGCAGAGAGAACTCTTTGAGCGGATTAAAGAAGGTGATGTGGTAGAAGGCGTTGTAAAGAATGTGACGGATTTTGGCGCATTTATCGATCTGGGCGGAGCGGACGGTCTGCTTCATATTTCCGAAATGTCCTGGGGCAGAGTGGAGCATCCCAGAAAAGTGTTTAAGGTGGGCGACAAGGTAAGCGTCCTGATCAAAGAGATTTCCGGCAGCAAAATTGCTCTCAGCCTGAAGTTTGACGAGTCCAATCCTTGGAAGAATGCATCTTCCAAGTATGCGGTGGGAACGGAAGTGACAGGCGTTGTAGCTAGGATGACGGATTTCGGCGCGTTTGTGGAACTGGAGCCGGGTGTGGATGCACTGCTTCATGTCTCCCAGATCGCGAAAGAGCACGTAGAGAAACCTTCGGATGTGCTGCACATCGGCGATTCCGTTACGGCAAAGATCGTTGATTTTAATGAGGCGGACAGAAAGATCAGTCTCAGCATTAAGGCGATGCTGGTGCAGGAAGCGGCAAAGGAAGATGCGGACGATGATGTTGCGCCGGTGGATATTGATGCGGTGATCGCAGCGGAGGATGGAGAATAATTGTTCCATGCTGCAGTGAGGTTATATGTTGTACGATTATGAGTATTTCAAGAAAGAGGTTTTTGCTTTAACCGGTATTGATCTGAGTTCTTATCACGAAAGTCAGATGAAACGGCGTATTGATACTTTGATCGGGAAGCATAAGATAACCGGATATGACAGGTATGCGCAGCTTCTTCGGACAGATCGGGAAAGATTTGAGGAATTTGTCAATTACCTTACCATCAATGTGTCTGAGTTTTATCGCGATCCTGAACAGTGGAGAGTTATGGAACGGGAGATCATACCGGAACTGATCGGTAAGTTCGGCAAAAATCTGCGGGTTTGGAGTGCTGCGTGTTCTACAGGAGAAGAACCTTATTCGCTGGTAATGGCGTTGTCCAGGCATCTGCCCCTTGGCTGTATAAAGGTGTATGCCACAGACATTGACAGACAGGTGATCGAAAAAGCGAAAATCGGTCTGTATTCGGAAAAGAGCGTTTTATCTGTTCCGGAGGAGTTGAAGCGGAGGTACTTCAGGAAATCAGGCGCATTTTATCAGATTTCCGATGAGATCAAAAGCAGGGTGGAATTTGGACGGCATAATCTTCTGAGAGATACATATCCAGGCAATTACAATTTGATCGTCTGCAGAAATGTACTGATTTACTTTACCGAGGAGGCAAAGGATCGGGTTTACAGAAAGTTTTACCAGTCCCTGGCGGCAGGAGGGATCCTGTTTATTGGGAGTGCGGAGCAGGTGATGAATCATAAAGCCATCGGGTATGTGAAAAAAAAGTCTTTGTATTATGAAAAACCTGCATGAATGATAAAAGGCACAGCGTCGGGCTGTGCCTTTTGAAATGTCGAAAGTGGATTGTGTATTTCGCATGGGAAACTTAATAGGAGGAAGAGAGCATTTCCAGCACATGACCGGCGTATCTTGTAAATGCGGCACGATCCTTTTTAAGTTCGTCGGTCAGTTCGAAAAACAGACTCTTACTCCGGTAGTCACGTTTAAAGAAAGGTTCTACCAGAACATCCCACTGCGGCAGATAGGTAGAATATTTCCGGGTATAGCAGGTTGCCGCTGTGGCGGGAATACGGTGCTCATGATCCACAAAAGAGGCAATGGATTTATGCAGGGCGATATCTTCATCTGGCAGATAATAATAATCCTTGTAATTGGCATAGAAATATTTTAACTCTTCCTCAAAGATGGGTACCCGCAGTATCCCCTGATCTCCCTCGGCCTTGAAATAGCAGTCGTTTGCATAGGCGGAGATGGGTTTGGGCAGCGAAACGGGCAGAACAAGGGTCATGAGAAGCTCGCGTCTGGTATTTCCGCTGAAGTCTCTGTATTGGTTTGCCTGGACTTTCCTGGCTCTTGCCCTGCCGTCAAAGATATCACAGTAGGACAGAATCGGGATAATCTGCAGCATACCTTTGATATCTTCAAAATTATGACATAACAGGATCTCTCTGGAAGAGTCGGTGGGGGACGACGTATAATTCCGGTAAATGTCTATGAGTTCCCCGCCGTTAAAGGGATCCGTACGGTCAATGTCCAGATAATTCTCGACGGTTTTCTGCTTGCAGTTGGGCAGCTTCAGAAATGATTTGCAGGCAGATACGCGCCTATAAATATCGATGCCCTGAAACGTATCAAAATTGCAGGTTATTTCATATTGAGCATATTTCTGCGACAGATAGGGCAGGTCAAAGTGATTGCCGTTAAAGTGGAACAGATGCTTGTAAAAAGATGCCATTTCGGAAAAAGCTTTCAGGATTTCTATTTCCTGGGAGGCGTTTTCCGCGAACCACTGCCGGATATACCAGCTGCCCTGCTCATAGAAAGCCGTGCCGATCAGATATAGAGAGGAATTCTTGGCGGTAAATCCGGTGGTTTCTATGTCCAGAAAGAGAATATCCTCCAGCGGGGCAATCTGCTCCAGCGGATAATGTATATGAAAGTCCTTTAATTCTTTGGTGAGGGTATACATGAGTGTCTCCTTTCACAAAACTAAGACAATCATAACATAATTTTTAAGTTTCCAGTAGTATTTTGTGAAAAAAAATAGTATATTATTTTAAGACGGTATTCGACAAAATATTTATTCAGGAGGGATACTCCATGGCAAAATTATCTTTTACGGGTGGGATTCATCCGTATGATGGGAAAGAACTTTCCAAAAACAAGCCCATTGCGACAGTGATGCCCGTGGGTGATCTGGTATATCCGCTGTCACAGCATATTGGCGCGCCCGCAGTGCCCATCGTGAAGAAAGGGGATCACGTGCTGACAGGCCAGAAGATTGCGGAGGCGTCGGGATTTGTGTCGGCACCCATATATGCGTCGGTTTCGGGAACTGTCAAGGCGATTGAACCGCACAGGGTAGTGACCGGCGATAATGTGATGAGTATTGTGATCGAGAATGACGGGCAGTATGAGGAAGTGGTATATCCTGCCTGCAAGCCTCTGGGGGAATACGCGAAAGAGGAGATTCTTGAGAGGGTGAAAGAGGCAGGCATCGTCGGAATGGGCGGAGCAGGTTTTCCGACGTTTATCAAACTTTCCCCCAAACAGCCGGAGAAGATCGATTATGTGATTGTAAACGGAGCCGAATGCGAACCGTATCTCACCTCTGATTACAGGCGCATGCTGGAGGAGCCGGAGAAGGTCGTCAGCGGACTGAAAGGGATCCTGCGGCTGTTTGACCGGGCTTACGGGATTATCGCTATTGAGGATAATAAGAAAGACTGTATAGAGAGGCTGAAAAAGCTGACCGCCTCAGAGAACAGGATAAAAGTGAAAACACTGAAGACAAAGTATCCCCAGGGAGCGGAGCGTCAGCTTATTTACGCGGTCACCGGGCGACAGATCAATTCTTCCATGCTTCCTGCGGACGCTGGATGTATTGTGGACAATGTGGATACTGTGGTGGCGATACATACGGCTCTGACAGAGGGAAAACCTCTTATGGAGCGCATTGTTACGGTGACGGGAGATGCCATACGCAAACCGCAGAATTTTAAAGTCAGAATCGGCACGAATTATAATGAACTTGTGGAGGAAGCAGGCGGGTTCCGGTATCGGCCGG
>JAAVAG010000104.1 GCA_014804185.1 Lachnospiraceae bacterium | reverse complement strand
TGCAGCGGCCGGATTTACAGGATAGCAGCGGGGCGGGAGCAGAGAAGCCAAAAGGAAGCGGAATCCATTCCGATGATTGCGTATTGACTGCCGGAAATTGGAGAATTGAAAAAGCAAAATGGAGTCCGGCCGGACTCCATTTTGCTTTGCCATATGCGACGTCAGTACCTATATGTATACGCTTATCTTTTTTTTGACTGTTCCTGGTCCTCCAGCACCTGCTGAATCGTGGCGCACAGCTTATCCCGCTGAACCGGCTTGGCCACATGGGCATTCATGCCGGACTCGATGGCGTTCCGCACATCGTCTGCAAAGGCATTTGCTGTCATGGCGATAATCGGCACGGCCAGGGCTGAGGGGTGGCTGCTGCCGCGGATTGTCCTGGTAGCGGTATAGCCGTCCATCACAGGCATCTGTACATCCATCAGGATCAGATCGTATTCCCCTGGCTGGGAGGCCGAAAACTTTTCCGCCGCCTCCTGGCCGTTGCAGGCGGTATCGCAGTCGGCTCCCAGCGTGCTGAGGATTTTTACCAGAATCAGCCGGTTGGCCGCCAGATCATCCACCACCAGAATGTGCATGCCCTCCACCACATTGCTCCTTTTTTCTTCTTTCTTTTCCTGGCTGCCCATCACCCGGCGGATCGCATCCTTAAAGGTACTCATAAAGAAAGGCTTGGGCATAAAATGGTTCACGCCGATCTCTGCCGCCTCATGCTCGATCTCGCTCCAGTCGTAGGCAGTGAAGAAAAAGATGGGAATATTATCAGGATAATTTTTTCGAATCAGCCGGGCCGTCTCCACGCCGTTCATATTCGGCATCTGCCAGTCCAGAAGAATCAGGTTGTAGGGGTTGCCCGCCTTTCGGGCGGATCGCATCATAGCGACAGCCGTCCCGCCGTCGGTAGCATAGTCCACAGTCACGCCTGTCCGGGACATGGCCTTTACGATATTGCGGCAGATTTCCTCATCGTCGTCCGCCACAATCATCTTTGTCACTTTGTGATCTTTCCAGAACCCGGGATCCTCCTCCTCGCGCTCCTGAATGCGCAGCTGCAGTTCCACCATGAAAGTGCTTCCCTTTCCCAGTTCGCTCTTTACCTGGATATTGCCGCCCATCAGATCCACCAGGCTCTTGGTGATGGCCATGCCCAGTCCGGTTCCCTGGATCTGGTGGATGACTTCCGTCTCCTCCCGGGTAAAGGGATCAAATATCACTTTTAAGTAATCCTCGCTCATGCCCATTCCGTTATCGCTGACGGTAAAGCGGATGCGGCTGTAATTGTCCACTATCTGGGGAAGTTCTTCCACGCGCAGCTGTATGGTTCCGTTCTCCGGCGTGTACTTTACGGCATTGGACAACAGATTGATTAGAACCTGGTTGATCCGCAGCTTGTCGCCCAGCAGGTGCTCATAGCGCATGTGGGAGACAAAAATATCAAAGGTCTGGTTCCTGTCCCTGGTCTGGTGGCGGATGATCGTGTTGATCTCATCGATAATCTCCGCCAGGTTCATCTCGGAGATGTTCAGCGTGGCGCTGCCGCTTTCGATCTTGTTCATATCCAGCACATCGTTGATCAGTCCCAGCAGGTGCTGGCTGGCGGCGTCGATGCGCTGGCTGTATTCTTTCACCAGTTCCGGATTGTCCGCCTCATCCCGTATCAGGGTCAGGAAACCGATAATAGAGTTCATGGGTGTCCTGATATCGTGGCTGACATTGCTTAAGAAAGCGCTCTTGGCAGCGCTGGCGGCCTGGGCCATATGCAGCGCCTCCGACAGGGAGTCCTGAGCTTTCCGTTCTTTGGTGCGGTCGGAAATATAGACTACCCGTTTGACACGGCCCTGGATAACGGCACAATAGGCACTTTCCAGAAAATATTTATGTTCCCCGGTTTTGGGATTGATGCGTTCGGTTCTCCGAGGCTTCGATGACTGGCCCGGTGTCAATGCGTTGATCTCGGCATAATAAGCTTTGGCGGCCTCGGAATCCGCGGACATATCGGAAGCCTCAAATGCGTCGATCACGTTCTCCCGGCTTACCCCCAGTACCCGCTCCACGTTGGGGCTGACATACTCCAGCCTTTCCGTTTCATGATCCAGCATCATATACATATCGTCCGTATTGTTGGAGAGATATGTGGTAAAGATATGAAACAGCTGGGTCTGGTATTTTACCTCCTGGTCCTTGGCTTCCATATCCCTGTTGGTACGCCGGATCAGCATACCGAACAGAGCGCATACAACCGCAACCAGGCCCAAAAGTATCAATGTTATCCGGGAGCTCCGCATGATTTTGTCCGACTCGGCCCGAATTGCATCCACCGGCACAATAGAGAGCAGCTCCCAGTTTTCCACGCTCTTCACAGGGGTGAAAGTGTAGATGAATCTACCGTTGTCTCCCTCAAAGATGATACTGCCGGTCTCATGCTGATTGATTGCAGCCCTTAGGGCATCGATATCTTCCTGAGGATTATGGGTATTGGTGAGAGCATCGAATACATTGTCATAAACCTGACTGCCGCTCATCTGAACAGACCGCAGCAGGATGTCTCCGTTTCGATCCAATATGTAGCCGTAGCCCTGGCCGTTGTAAAGGGAGAGCGTGAAAGTCTCCGGCATCATACTGCGGTCATAGCCCTTTTCGATCAATCCTTTATGTCCATCGCTGAAAGTGAATGTCTCGTAATAACCGAACTTGGAGGCGCCGGAGAATACCCCGATAAAGTTATCGCGGATTCCACTGGAGGAAAGGCTGCGGTAGGTGTTCAGTTCATCCTCATCCAGTTGGAAAACTCCGTCAAGCATGCTGTTGCACGCCCAGCCCTCGTCAAGGCAGATAACCACACATGCCGCGTCCGTTTCTCTAAGTAGAGGAAGCAGATTCCGGATTTCCTCCGGATTGTCATGGGAGTTTTGGGAAAAATAGTCCGCATACTCGTGCAGACGTTCCCGATCTCTGGAGATGAAACTGTCAAACGCCTGTTGCTGCTGCATAGTCACATTCATGACATCCTGAATCGCGCTTGCTGTCAGGTTGCTCTGTAACATATAGAAATAGCCGATTCCACCGGCCAGAATGATACCTGTACCGATGACAATCAGGATAACCAACAGCGTTCGCTGGTATTTTTTTATTTTCGCAAGCATTTCCGGTTACCTCCTTGTTCTTTTCGTTTCGTCGTTTCTCTTTGTCACAAATATGAAATCCCTGACTAAAGTATACTTTATGTTGTAAAATTTGTAAATAAGGTAGTAATATTGATAGAGTTTCAGAATAATGTATATTTTACAGGAGGAATCATATTATGTGCGGAATTGCAGGTTATATTGGAACAAAGAGCGCTGCGCCCATCATTCTGGACGGACTTTCCAGGCTGGAATACAGAGGCTATGACTCGGCGGGTATCGCCGTTTTTGACGGAGAAAAAATACATATGAAAAAGGCGATGGGGCGTCTGCGTGTTCTGGATGAATTGACCCGGCACGGAGCCGACATGCCGGGCTTTTGTGGGATCGGACACACCCGCTGGGCAACCCATGGCTGTCCCTCTGATACCAATGCGCACCCTCATATGAACGAGGAAAATACCATTGCTGTTGTCCACAACGGCATCATTGAAAACTATGCCAGACTGAAAAAGCGGCTGGAACAAAAAGGCTGCCACTTTGTTTCGGAGACGGACACGGAAGTGCTTGCCCACATGCTGACCGAATATTATAACGGCGATCCTGTTGCAGCCATTGAAAAGGTCATGCATCGGGTGGAGGGTTCCTATGCGCTGGGCATCATGTTTCTGGATCATCCGCATCATATTTATGCGGCGCGAAAGGACAGTCCTCTGATTGTCGGTACCAATGACAGCGGAAAATTCATTGCCTCCGATGTGCCTGCTATTCTTCACCATACCAGAAATGTTTATTATATGGAAAACGAGGAAATTGTGTGCCTGTCCAATGAACATATCCGTTTTTTCAATATAGACGGCGAAGCGATTGCCAAAGAGGCTGTGACCATTGACTGGGATATTCATGCCGCTGAAAAGGGCGGTTATGAACACTTTATGCTGAAAGAGATCCATGAACAGCCGAAAGCGATCCGGGATACCATTTTTCCGCGTATCAAAAAGGATGATATTGATCTGTCGGAACTTGGGCTGGAAGAGGCGGAAATCCGGAGACTGAAAAAAATCTCCATCATTGCCTGCGGTTCCGCCTTCCACGCGGGTGTGACCGGAAAATATGTGCTGGAGGGGCTGGCACGGATTCCTGTGGAAGTGGATCTGGCCAGTGAATATCGTTACCGTGACCCAATCTACGAAAGAGACTCCCTTGTTATCATTGTCAGCCAGTCCGGCGAGACCGCGGACTCTCTGGCGGCACTGCGGGAAGCAAAGGCCCATAACGGTAAGGTGCTTTCCATTGTCAATGTGGTGGGCAGTTCCATTGCCCGGGAATCCGATGCGGTGTTTTACACCTGGGCGGGACCGGAAATTGCCGTGGCTACCACCAAGGCATACAGCTGCCAGCTTGCCGCCTTTTATATGCTTGCCATGAAGTTTGCACAGATTCGGCGTACTGTTACGGCAGAGAGATTTGACGCGCTGCTAAATGCCCTGCGTCTGCTGCCGGAACAGATAGAGGGCCTTTTGAGCCAGAAAGAGAAAATTCAGTTTTTTGCAAATCATTACCTGGCCACAGAACATATTTTTTTCATGGGACGCGGCATTGACTATGCGCTTTCTCTGGAGGGCTCCCTGAAGCTGAAAGAAATTTCCTATATACATTCCGAAGCCTATGCGGCGGGAGAGTTGAAGCACGGCACCATTTCCCTGGTGGAGGACGGCACTCTTGTCGTCGCGGTTGCCACCCAGGATGCTCTCTATTCAAAGACTATGAGCAATATTGTGGAGGTCAAAACCCGCGGCGCTTTTGTCATGGGGCTGACCACGTTACGGCATCAGGATATGGAAAACTGTGCGGACTATGTGCTGTATGTGCCGGAGACCGAAAATTATTTCATGGGTTCTCTCTCCATTATCCCGCTGCAGCTGTTTGCCTATTACGTTTCCCTGGGACGTGGACTGGACGTGGATAAACCCAGAAATCTGGCAAAATCGGTAACGGTGGAATGAATGTAAACCTTCTTGCTGATCGTTCAGGCTTTTATATCCGTCATCAGTTCCAGCACGGACTCGCAGCCATGCTCCACGGCAAGCTGCACGGGCGTTTCTCCGTAGTTGTTGGAGCGGTTGTAGTCGGCGCCTTTCCGGATCAGATAGCGCGCTGTGGTCTGGTCGCCGCACATCAGAGCATGATGCAGTGCCGTGTTGCCCTCATGATCCGCTATATTGATGTCGGCTCCGGCCCGGAGCAGTTCCTTGGCGGCATTCTTATCGATTAAATGCATCAGGGCGGTCATGCCGTCGTTGTCCGTATGATTGACGTCCACACCCCGCTCCAGGAATATGGGCAGAAGTTCCGGAAGATTACGCAGCAGCATAAGGGGGGTTTTTCCGTCCTCCCGGGGGAGGTCCAGATGTTTTAACTCTTTCAGAACTTCAGTCATCTGCTCTGGCTCAAGCGATCTTCGTCCCCAGATGTCTTTTGTAACCACAAGGTGGGCAGGGGTGTCGCCCTTTACGGTTTTCATGGTATCATCCGCACCGGCGGCCATGAGCAGCTTTACGATATCCGCATGACCCTTGCTGCATGCCAGATGAAGGGGAGTGGCGCCTGCTTCTGCGGGTACATCCTCCGTGAGATTGATGTCAACGCCCATATCGATCATGGTCTGCAGCATGAGAGCATGTCCGTTTTCCGCGGCAAGATGGACGGCGGCCTCGCCGCCTTTGTCTGTCTGTTCCATGGATTCCCTGGAGAAAAGCTTTGCCGCCTCCCGGAAAAAAATTTCATCCTCCTCGTCGCAATGTTCTTCGGAGGCCAGGATCACCGCTGGGGTTTTTCCATCCGCCACTGCGCTGTTCATGTCCACGTCCAGTTCGGATAATTTTCTGAGCGCGTTGATCCCGACGCCTGTCCAAAGGCATTCATCCCGCAGACAGCATCTGTCGCCGCAGTAATAAAACGGCATGGTGAAATCCAGTCCGGCGGCTGCGCACAAGTCCAGCACCTGTGCTTTTTCGTCGTAGCGCAGGGCAGGCTGCAGGATGGATTTCAGTTCTTCCATCTCGTCTTCATCGTCCGGGTCGATCTGCCGGATCAGCTTTTCCGCCAGATAAAGGCCGATGCTCAGACTGTCCCTGTTGTCCGGATATACGTCGTCAAAAGCCTTGCATGTGATCTGACTTAAGGGAAGTTTCTTTATGGATTCGTTTGGAACCGGGGATGCTCCATGATCGACCAGGGCCAGATACATGGCATTATTCAAGTATTTGGCGGCATGCATAACGGGCGTCACACCCTTGCTGTCTGCCACATCCAGAAGATTGGGGCAATGTTTCATCAGCCGGAGCGCCGCCGTATCGTGGCCGTTCTTTGCGGCCAGCATCAGAAGTGTGCTGCCGTTTTCGTCCACATAGTCGGTGGCAGCGCCTTTTTCCAGAAAAATTTCTGTCAGCGGCCAGGTGTAGGCATCGCAGTTTTCGGTGGAGAGCAGCTGCTCCAGCGGCGTCAGGCCTCTTGCGTTTTTTCCGTTGATATCACAGGTCAGCAGACGGGCGATCTCCGCACGCTGTTCCACGCTCCGCTCTAGAAGGTCTCTGTCATTGCTCAGTTCCTCGAATCTGGGATAGACCAGAAAGTGATAGGCATTCATGTTCCTGTCGTCGCAGCTGGAATCTTTGACGCCGTGTTCCAATAGCAGCCTGACCATGGCCAGGTTTCCCCGGGCGCAGGCCAGCAGAAAAGGCGTAAGGCCATGGCCCTTGCGATCCGGCATGTCCGCTTCTTCATCAGCGATCCTGCCGTCGCAGAGCATTTCTTTCACATCGTCGTAAAAATTGTGCCATACCAGAAGATGAAACAGGGTGAGGCCCAGCTTTCCGGCCGAAGTGAGCAGGTCTTCCTTACCGCAGCGCGCAATACATGCTTTTGCGTCCTGTTTCACATTCTGATCCATAACATGATGCCTGTAGATGAATTTTTCATAATCCTCTGTCCACCAGGGGATAAACGTGGACTGGTAAAAATTTTCGCTGGATTCTACCAGAAAGTCCGTTAATTCTTTGATCTCCATATGACTGCCTCCTTTTGCCGGTTACAAAATACAGAAATACTGTTTGATGATTTCCCGCGTGCATTTCGTTATATTTTACCATAAAAGAACTGAAAATGGTAGCGCTTCATCGGTTGCAGGGAACAGCCTGGAATTTGTCTGGGAAAATCTTCAATATCGTATTGACATAAGCACTCTAATGCGCTAGACTGCATATATACTCTAATGCATTAGAGAAGAGAGGGAGAGGAAACATGGATAGACCGAAAGTTTTTGAGAGTGAATACAGGTTTTGTATGATCCTATGGGAGCATGAGCCCATCAGAAGCCGAGAACTGGTAAACCTGTGCAAGGAACAGCTGGGGTGGAAACCCACTACCACATATACCGTTATCAAGCGCCTGTCTGAGCGCGGTATTCTGAAAAATGAAGACAGTATCGTGTCGTCGCTTGTCACCAAAGACGAGGTACAGGCCGCGGAGATCGACGAACTGGTAGAAAAGAAATTTGAGGGGTCGCTGCCCGCGTTTATAGCGGCTTTTACAAAGCATCAGAAGATTACGGAGAAAGAGATCGATGAGGTACAGCGGATGATCGACCGTTTCCGGGAGGGAGGTTTGTGATGAGCAGACTTTTTATAAGCATTGTAAATATGAGCATATCGGCAAGCTGGCTTATTGCGGCGGTGCTGATCGTGAGATTAGTCATTAAGAAAGCGCCTGGTTGGATCCATGTGCTGCTCTGGGGAATTGTTGCGCTGCGGCTGATTGTTCCGTTCTCCGTGGAGAGCGCTCTGAGTCTGGTTCCCGGCGGACGGATGATACCGGATATGGTCTTCTTCGATTCCGGTTTTGCGGAAGTTCCGGAAATCACACCGTCGGAAAATCCCACTCATATGCCGGAATATGGAGATCCGGATGCGGGAAATCGGTCTTTTGGGGGAAGTGCCGTGCCTTCAGATTATGCTCCCGGTTTCATGGACGTTTTGGCGGGGGTTTGGCTGGCGGGAGTCTTCCTGTTGATTTCTTACTCGGTTCTGGGATTTTTTCGGCTGCGCGGGCGGATCAGAACGGCGGTCATCGTGCGGGAAAATATTTACCAGAGTGAGAATATAAATTCCGCGTTTGTGCTGGGACTGCTCAGGCCGAGGATTTACCTTCCCTTTCGGATGGACAGGCAGAATCTGGAGTATGTGATCCTGCATGAACAGGCGCACATCCGGCGCAGGGATTATTTCTGGAAGCCGCTGGGATTTCTGCTGCTGGCGGTTTACTGGTTCAATCCGCTGGTATGGCTGTCCTATGTGCTGCTGTGCAGGGATATAGAACTGGCCTGTGATGAAAAGGTGGTTCGGGAACTTGGCAGAGAGCAGCGGGCGGACTATTCCCAGGCGCTGCTTGCCTGCAGCGTCCGCCGCAGGAGCATAGCCGCCTGCCCGCTGGCCTTTGGCGAGGTGGGCGTAAAAGGACGTGTGAAGTCGGTGCTGCACTATAAGAAACCAGCATTCTGGGTGACCGTGGCTGCGGTCGCCGTCTGTCTGATTGTGGCCGTATGTTTTCTGACCGATCCTGTGCAGCCGGTAGAAGCTTCTCCGCAGGACGGAGAGGATATTACGCAGACGAATGGTACACAGATGTCGGATGATGATCCCATACTGTCAAAGGATGATGACGCCGCCGGGATGCCGGGCGGGGACAATGCGGATTTGCTGGATGT
>JAAVAG010000103.1 GCA_014804185.1 Lachnospiraceae bacterium | reverse complement strand
CGCATAATACTTTCCTCATCTGCTTTATCGTTTTCATGTTATCCTCCTCTTCATTTCATACAGCTGCTTCACCATGTCTAATATCTGCGTCATCAGGTAATGATTCTTCATCGCAGTGGTAATTTACGGACTCTTCCTCAGTACCTTTATTGTAGTGGCGTTCCAGGCATCCATCATTGAGTTTCCGTTTCCCGGAACAAGTCTGTATCCCGTCTGCGATCACAAACCACTTTTTCTGAAAACCGGCATCATAAAATGCTTTGCTGCAGATCAGTCCGTAGACCTGCTTCTGCTGTACTTTTTGCAGTTCTTCCGGATTTAGCCTCTCAAAATATTCATTAACTGTGGCCGCATGAGGAAGATACTCTTTTCTTTTGTTCCCATGAACCGGTATAGATTTTCTACGACCCCTTCTCGTTTGAACTCATATGTCATCATCTGCAGGCTTTCAATGCCATTTTTGAAACGGCCGGCATTCAAAAATCCCACCATCCGCGCGATTTCCGCTTTGCACGACCGTTTCACTCATTGCCCGCAGAAATAAATCTGTCTACAGATTACGTCCTAGCCGCGCCGTCCACGGACAGGATCTCCCCTGTCACATAGCTTGCCATATCGCTTGCCAGGAACAGGAATGCGTTCGCCACATCCTCAGGCTCACCCACACGTCCGAGAGGGATTCCTGCCACGATGGGCTTGATGGCCTCCTCAGGCAGCGCCGCCACCATATCCGTCCTGGTCACGCCGGGCGCCACCGCATTGACGCGGATATTGTCCCTGCCAAGTTCTCTGGCCAGGGATTTGGTCAGGCCGTTTACCGCAAATTTGGATGCGGGATAGGCCACTCCGGCAGGCTGTCCGTATATACTTACCATGGAACTGGTATTGATAATCACACCGCCGCCCTGCTCTTTCATCACTCTGGCAGCCGCCTGCGCACATATAAATACGGCTTTCACATTCAGATCCATCGTCTTTGCAAAGTCCTCCGGTTTATATGCGTACAGACTGTCTCTGGCGGAAACGCCTGCATTATTCACCATGATGTCAAAACTGCCAAACGTCTCTTTTACGGTTTCAATCGCTTTTGCCATCTCGTCCGCATCCTGAATATCCGGACACAGTCCGATCACCCTGTAATCCGGATTCTCGGCTTTCAGCTGCGCCAGCGCCTTGTCCACCGTCTCCTGTCTGGAACCGCACAGCGCCACGGAAGCGCCGTTCTCCAGATACAGTTTTACAATCGCGTATCCGATTCCTCTTGTTCCGCCGGTCACCATAGCGGTCTTTCCTTTTAATAACTCCATTTCACTGAATACCTCCTTTTTGCCACGGAAAATTTTTCTCAGGAAATTTTTCCGTGAAAGCTTTCTTGTTTTCTGCTTACCATCTTAGAGCATTTTTCCCTTTCTGTCAAACACAAGCGACGGCCCTACACCAGTTCCATATGCCATTTCCCGCCCGTAAAATCGGGAATATCCACAGGCGCTCCACCTCTTGCCACGGACATCTCGGAAAGCGCCGTCACCGCCATCCAGCTTGCCGCATCGTACACATCCACCGGCATGGGCTTATTCTCCCGGAGATTCTGGAAGAAGACCTGAAATTCCAGCCAGTCCATTCCGTCATGGCCGCCCCGGACGCCCTCCTCGATATACTTTTTCCAGATGGGATGATCGTACTCCTCCTGATATTTTTCCGCATTGCCGCTGCAGACCCTGCGCCAGTCAAAATCATGCTTCCGGTCTTCCGGTCTGTCCAGAAAGACAGAATCCGTGGCCTCCTCATACATACCCTTTGTTCCGCGAACGGTGAAATTGCGGCTGTAATATCTGGGCAGTGTGGTATCCAGCGTCAGGGCGATGGTCTCCCCCCGGGCGCACCGGATCACCGTGGTCACGATATCTCCCTGGGCGAAAGCGCGGCCCTGCAAAAAGGTATCCTCCGGCTTATTCGCCTGCACATAATCCGAAAGCCCGGCGGCCCTGGACGCCGTGGAGGTCAGCGTCAGCATACGGTTGCCATGGTTGATGTCCAGCACCTTGGCAATGGGACCCAGGTCATGAGTGGGGTAATTCTCGCAGTTGCGGCTCAGGTAATTGCGCAGCCGGTAGTGCCGGTTTTCCCGTCCGTACGTGATCTCGTAGCGCAGATCATGCTGATATCCGCCCGCACAGTGTACCACCTGGCCAAAGAGTCCCTGGCGCACCATGTTCAGCACCATCAGTTCCCGCCTGCCGAAACAGCAGTTCTCCAGAAACATAAAAGGTGTGCCTGTCTTTTCCCATGTCTCCACCAGATCATAGCAGTCCCTTAAGCGGTACGCGCCGCCCACTTCCATAGCCGCCGCCCTGCCAGCATGCATAGCCGCCAGCGCGATCTCCACATGGCTCTCCCAGGCTGTGGCAATAATCACTGCATTTACATTCTCATCCCGGATTACCTCATGATAATCCAGATATACCGCGGGCTCTGCCTGTCCCGCCGCCCGCACGGCCTCCGCTCCCGCCCGCGCTCTGTCTTCGTAGACGTCGCACACTGCCGTAACCTGTTCCCCCTGCGCCAGCACTACGTTGCGCAGCAGTTCGATTCCTCTCGCGCCCAGTCCGATAACCCCAACCTTGATCTCTTTCATCGTGTATTTCCGCCTCCGTATCCATAGACAGGAACATGTACTGTCCATGTTCCTGTCCATGCTTTCTTTACGGATTTATTCTACCGTGTTTTCGCCGGTTTGTCATCCCCCAATCGCGGCATCTTTCCGGTAATACTGCGCCTGTGCCGTCCAGAGTTCATAGTACTTTCCACCTGTCTCCTGCATCAGCTGCTCGTGGCTGCCCCGCTGGATCAGCCTGCCCTCGTGGAACACGGCAATGTCGCCGCAGAACCGGCAGGAGGACATGCGGTGGGAGATAAAGACAGTGGTCCGGTCCGCCACCAGATCGTTAAACCGGCTGTAGATTTCGTACTCCGCCAGAGGATCCAGCGCCGCGGTGGGCTCGTCCAGCAGCACAAAGGGCGCGCCCTTGCAGACGGCCCTGGCCAGGGCGATCTTCTGCGCCTCACCGCCGGAAACTTCCAGTCCCTCCTTGTCGAAATCCTTATACAGCACGGCGGACAGGCCGTGTTTCTGTTTCTCCACAAATTCGGAAAGACCCGCTTTCTGCGCCGCTTTCAGAACCGCTTCTTCCTCGTACTCCCTGTCTACGGCAATATTCTCCCCCAGCCCGAAAGAAAACAGCTTAAAATCCTGAAACACCACGGAAAACAGACTAAGGTACTCATCGTACTGGTATCTCCGGATGTCAATACCGTTCAGATAGATGGTTCCCTCGGTGGGATCGTACAGACGGCACAAAAGCTTGATAAATGTGGTCTTGCCGCTTCCGTTCATTCCCACCACCGCCATTTTCTCACCGGCCTTAAATTTTATACTGACATCCCGCAGGGCGTAACTTTCGCTGCCGGGATAACGGAAAGATACATGGTCGAAAACCACCGTATATTCCATATCCGCCCGTTTTTCCACCGGGATGCACCCGCTGCGCATCCGGCAGGGCGTATCCATAAACTCAAAATAGCGTTCCAGATACTCGGCGTTGTACCACAGTTCGATGCCATATCCCCACAGGGCGGTGATACTCGTCACCATTCGGTTTAGACTGGAAGTATACTGGGTCATACCGCCCAGTGTGATCCTGCCCTGCAGCGCCGCTGTGGCTGTCACGCACCACACCACAACATTGACGGACTCCTGGGTGATCCGCCCGATCCACTGCGCGGGAAGCACCTTTGCCAGCCGTTCGTCCAGAGCGGCGTCGATCACGCGGTAGGACTCCATCAGCTTTTGGATCATCATCCTGCCCAGCCGGAAGATGCGGATCTCCTTTCCCCTCTCATACTGCTCAAAATACTGCACATAACCGTCTCTCTGCAGGCAGTCTTCGCTGATTTTATTGTTGCATTTGATCCAATACCTGTTCACAGCCGCATTGCACAGTGAGGAAACCCACATTCCCCCCAAAACCAGCGCCGCAAAAACGATCAGCCAGATTCCGCTGGACGACATGGTCCGCAAAAACTCCCATACCAGGGCCACTGACAGGCCAACGGATACCAGTTCGCCGACAATCTGCGGCATCGTATACCGCAGCAGCTGCAGGTTTTTTCCGTCGTTGTAAGTCTCCCTCTCCACCCTCTTATACAGCATATGGGTATCTTCCGCCTCCAGAGAACTGTAGTCCATCTCCATCACTTTTTTGGCAAAGATCATTCGGGTCTGCTGGCAAAAGATAAAGCCTTTCTGGCTGATCACACTCTCCAGCAGGGTGATGATATAACGCAGAAGATGACCGCCCAGCAGCAGAAGCCCCGCATAGCCCACAAGCCCCTGCAGCGTCCTGGCTCCCAGGATCTCGTCCAGCAGCCTGGCTGTAAAGAAAATCCCCCAATAATCCGCAATCTTTCTCAGCACGGGCGTCACATACATCAGCGCCGTATAGCCCGGGGTCTCTTTCCATAGCATACGGCTGCCCCGCATGGTCAGACGGCATGCCCTGCCGATACTCATCCGCCTCCTGCCGCCCTGCTTTTCTTTTTTCTGTTTTCTATTCGCTGACATAGCCGCTCACCTCCCATTCCGGATCCATTTCGGACGTAAATTCCGTGTTCCTGTCGTTCTGATAATAATGGCTCTGCACCTGGAACAAGTTGTAATAACGTCCCTTTTTCGCCATCAGCTGATCATGGCTGCCCTCCTCCACGATCCGTCCGTTTTCCAGCATCAGGATCCTGTCACAGAAACGGGTGCTTGAGAGCCTGTGTGAGATAAATACAGAGGTCTTCCCCTTTGTCAGTTCACTGTAGCGCAGATACATCTGGTTCTCGGCGATGGCATCCAGAGCGGCGGTGGGTTCGTCCAGAATCAGCAGTGGCGCCTCCCGATAGACCGCCCGGGCCAGCAGCAGCTTCTGCGTCTCTCCGCCGGACAGGTTCACCCCGTCCCGGAACATCTCTTTCCGCAGGCAGGTGTCCATCCCTTTCGGCAGCTTTTCCACCGTCTCCCACAATCCGGCCCGCTCAAGGCACTCCCGTACCCGCTCTCTGTCCATCTCCTCCGACGGGCAGGCAGCCACATTTTCCGCCACTGTAGCGGGCAGCACCTGCACATCCTGAAACACTGCGGAGAACAGGCCGTACCAGGATTCCAGATCCCACTTTGTGGACGGATGACCATCCACCAGGATCTCTCCCTCAGTGGGCTCATACATGCCGCACAGCAGTTTGACCAGTGTGGTCTTTCCCGCGCCGTTTAGGCCCACCAGCGCGACCTTTTCCCCCGGCCGCATGGTAAAGTCAATATCCTGCAGGGCTGCTCTCTCCGCCCCCGCGTAAGTAAAAGACACATGGGAGAAAGCAACCTCAGGCGTCCGCCCCGGCTCCAGCACCGGCGTCTGCCCCTCCTCCCGGGCCGTGGAATCTTTTCGCTTTAGCATCTTTCTGTAATCCGAGATGGACAGCACGGATTCTTTCAGCTGCCGCAGTTCCCCCGCTATCGAGGACAGCATATTGCTCATCTGCACGGCCAGTCCTACATATAACATGAAGTCGTCCGCCCCAATGCTCCCTGCCAGCACTCCGCGAACCAGAAAGCCGTATACGGCCGCCTGTTTGATCAGTTCTACGATCCGGCTTGCCCCCAGCGCTTTCAGGTTGTGGCGCAGAGCCTTTCCGTTCCAGCTGCGTCTTTCCTGCATAAAGTCCGCATACTTTGGCAGCAGCCAGCGATGGGCCGCATACAGCCTCACATCCTTGGCGTAGGAAAAATCCATGACCTTGCCTGTAATATAATCGATCTTGCGCTCCGTGGGCTGCCACAGATCCCTGTGTTTCTTTCCCCATGCCACGTCCCAGCGTTCCGCCCGGTACTGCAGCCAGGCTCCCAGAAGCATCACTGCCACTACGGCCGGATGCAGCATGGCAAGGATTCCGGAGGCCAGCAGCAGGCCGATCAGATGTTCCATAAACATGGCGGACATCTCAATACATGCCCTCACATCCCTGTCCCAGTGCCAGTACAGATGCTTGGAACGCTCTACCATCAGTTTATAATCCGGATCCTCCAGGTCGCTGTAAGCGGTATGGCATATTTTTTCCAGAATCTTTCCCTGCAGCACATGCCTCAGCCTGTGCCCCGGCACATTCATCAGGGAATATCCGCTTGTGCACATCAGGTTCAACACTTCGGCGCCCAGCCCTGCCGCCGCCAGAGTCCCCACCAGCCGCCACAGCCCGGCCTGCTCCAGCACCAGTTCAACCGCCAGCTTGGGGATAAACACATACACGTAAGTGGTTGCTACAGCACCGGCAACGGCCATGATCAGATAAATCAGATTTCGCGGATTATGACGGATCCAGATCCGGTACAGGTAGCAATAGTTCCGGAGAATGCTGTCTTCCCGCCGCTCCTCTTTTTTCTTTTTGTTCATAGACCTCTCTCCTTTACTTCATGTTTCATATCAGCTGCCTGTACCGTATCATATTTTTTTCTTCTGCGGCGCATTTTTACCTCAATTGTATTTCCCAGAACGTGAATGACAATGCAGATACCATCTGATCCAGTAAAAAATGTATGTCCTCTTCCGCTCTCCTTTCAGGCTGCAAAGCAGCAGCCGCTCTTCCGCTTTTGCCTCCTCCAGCATTTCCTCCCCGGCGTTTGCTCCGCCGTACAGAATTTTTTCATAATTTTCCAAAAAACCCAGGGAAAAATCCCCGGAAGCATTCCCCGGGATACCCTGCAGGGTATTCTCCGCTCTCTCCCGCAGTTCCTGCAGCGTCTCTCCCTCCTCCCTCCTGATGCCCAGCCAGGAAAGAATCAGCAGATTTTCCCATACTTTCTTTCGGAATTTATCCCCCACGGACATTCTCTGATACTGCCGCCTGTACCACACCAAATCCATCAGCAGCACTCCGCCGACCAGGATCAGAACTGTCAGCACCACAAACCGCAGCAGAAAGCGCGCATATCTGCCGATGACCCACTCCGCGCTCTTCGTGGTTTCTGTCTCCTGCGCCTGCATTTCCTGCTGCCAGAATTCTTCCTGCCCCTCGTCTCCCCGGTCCTCGGTCTGCTCATCCGGGTCCGGGCTCCGGTCAGATTCCTGCGCCATATTCCACGAGATATGGCGCAGCGCGGTATATCCGGGAGTAGGCTCGAAAGGAATCCATCCCACGCCCCGGATATACGCCTCCGGCCACGCATGCGCCATATCGGAATACACGCTGACCTCGCCTCTCTCCCACACGGGCACACAGAACCCCTGCACGTACCGCGCGGGAATGCCCTCCGCCCGGGCCAGCAGTACAAAGGCGGTGGCAAAGTAACTGCAGTAGCCGCTCCTGCTCTCCAGCAGAAAATAATCCAGAAACCCTCCCGCATCCGAAATCTGACCGGGCAGTTCTCCCGGCGTTTTTGTGTAAGCGTATGAGGACAGTTCCCGCTCGATGGCTCTCAGCTTCTGCACGTCCGTCTCCGCACCCTCCGTGATCTCATCCAGGTATGCCCGCACCCTGTCGGAGAGCACGATTTCCCCCAGATAATTTTCATAGATTTCCCTGACATATCCGGAGTCATAAGCGGGTTCCTGCCCTTTCCATGACTCCCGCTCCTCTTTTTCCTGCCTTTGAACCTCCTCCAGAAACCGGTCAAAGGCTTCTTTACCGGTGTTCATCCGATAATAGCGAACCTCGTATTCCGTCCCATATCCCTGCTGCACGCTCCAGCGCAGGTCACCGCCCTGCGGAACATAATCCGGCTTTTTCCCTCCGCTTTGTATGGCTGTGGTTTTCAGCGGCGCAAACAGGCAGGCGGTATGAAAATCCCTGAATCGTATCCGCAGCACATTCTCACGCAGATAATCCAGCCGATATTCACCGTTATAGCCATTGACCGCCTGCGAAGTCTCCTCCGCGTCCCAAAATGGATCCCAGAACTGCCCGGGATATGTCTGCTTCCACCGTCTGCCGTCAAAGGAATCGTACACTCTCCCTGTCAGATACACATTTGTCATCGCACCGCTGCGCATCTCCACCGTCATCACTTCCCGGGGATTTTCTTCCACGCTGCCCCGCAGCGCGCCGGAAGAAGAAAAACCGGCCAGTCCCTCGTCAAATCCTTCCCTCTCTCCCCACTTGATGCTCTGTGCGAACAGCAAAACCCTCTCCCGCATCCGGGCGTAAATATTTTGGGCCCACTGCCACTCATAAGGACTTTCAGACATTGGCATAAGCGACATAAACATCACATAGATCAGCAGAAATGGCATGATTCGGAGCATGTACGACTGTCTCCCGCCTCTCTGCACCTTTTTCCAGCGTCCCTGCGTCCATTCCGCACAGGCCGCCGCAATATAGCCGATGGCACACACTACGGACCTGTGTCCGGGATCTTCCCGGAGAAACAGGCAGGCAGTCAGGACGGCCGCCAGCAGGAAAGCCACCGCCGGTCTGATGGCAGGAAACTTCTCCAGAAAACACTCCGCACTCCAACAGAGCACGGCCAGACATACCACCAGCAGCAGTTCATAGCAGGACGTCCATCCCTGCGGCAGTTCCCCTCCGTCTCCCGTCAGCCATCCCACCCCTGCCTGCAGGAAAGCGGCGGCATTTTCCATCCCGGCCGCGGCGATTACCACAGTCAGACTCACCGCCACGGACAAAAACACGAGCAGGCGTCCCCTGACGGGCAGCAGCGATGCGGCGGCCAGCACTCCCAGCGACACAAGCGCCGCGGCGGCATGTATCCCCTCCGTCTCCCCCATGCCGGACAGGCTCCATGTACCGGTCAGCACCGCGTAAAGCAAAAGCCCCCCATATATTCCCCGGCAGATCACGTTTTCATGCAGACGAAGTCTTTCTCTCATCCCGTCACATCCTCCCCTCAAGTTCGGCGTCCACGGAAATGGCAATAATCTTCCTCCGCTGACTGCTCTGCCTGACATAAAATTCCTGCTCCTGATCCGAAATCACATAGATCACAACGAAAGATCCCGCCGTCTCCAGTCTCTCTGCCGCTG
Organism: Lachnospiraceae bacterium; assembly: GCA_014804185.1. Taxonomy (GTDB): domain Bacteria; phylum Bacillota; class Clostridia; order Lachnospirales; family Lachnospiraceae; genus Acetatifactor. Next base: position 11,521 of record JAAVAG010000103.1, on the reverse strand, counting down.
CCAGAATGTCGGCGTTTAATTCATGAAGCACACAAAACACCAGCCTGCTTTCCGCCAGTTTTCCCTGGGACATGGCGCTCTCCAGCGTCTGCTGAAAGTTCTCCTCTTCATCAAACACCAGCCCCGCTGTCTGCCCATAGAACGCCTCGTAGTCCTCGATTCCCCGAATATATTGTTCTGTCAGGCCCTTTTGTCCGTAAAACAGGGAGATCCCCATACTCTTTTCGGCAAAGAAAAACCCCAGTGCCAGCAGCGCCTCCAACAGTTTATTCTCCAGAGGCAGATATTCCATGGGCTTTTTGCCGAAGCGCTTTGTCTCGCACAAAACTGCGATTCCGCTCTTTTCTTCTCCCTTTCTGACCCTGATCTTGAGTTTCCCCTCCCGTGCCGTGGCTTTCCAGTGAATCTGATTCAGACTGTCCCCCTCCGCATAATCCCGCACGGCAATATCAGGTTCCGTTCCGGCCATATTTTCCCGCTGTAAAAGCGCCGGAATGTCCAAAATCCCCTGCAGGCCGGTAAGCCGCACGATCCGGGGCAGAACCAGCGCCTTGATCCTGCCCGGGGAGGCGTATTTCACACAAAACAGCCGAAAAAAGTCCGTCACCGCAGTCTCTTTGACTCCCACCTCATATTCTCCCCGGTATTTGCATGTAAGTTTCGTCTCATAGGCGAATTTGTCCCCGGGCAGCAGCATATGCTCCGCATTTTCCGGAAGTCCCTCTATCCATGAAAAGTCGGAAAAAAAACTGACGCTGACACTGGCAAAGGCAAAATAATCCTCATTCTGCAGCACAAAAAAGTATGGCTCCGGCTGTCCGCACACCATACTTCTGTTTCCCAGTTCCTGATAAATTTTAAACCTGACGGAGACGCACGCGATATAGAGCAGCGAAATTACCGGCAGCAGTGTCATCGCAAAAAACATCCCATAGCTGACCGCGCCGCCGTAAAAACTCACTGCAGCCAGCGACAAAATCCAAAGCCCTGCAAAAATACATCTGCGTCTTTTCATACTTTATTCCCATCTGTGCGCTGCGGCGCGCACTTATATTGTCATATCGATTACATTGGAATTTTCACCTTCAGAATCAGACTTTTCAGAATTGCAGCCGCATTTTCCTTTTTGATCCTCGCCTCGGAGGTCAGCACCAGTCTGTGCAGCAAAACCAGGCTGGCAACGGCTTTTACATCATCCGGCTTTACAAAATCCCGCCCTGACAGAAAGGCCCTGCCCTGGGAGGCGCGTATGAGCGCCAGCATCGCCCTGGGGCTTGCTCCCAGAACAAACCGCGGTTCCTGCCGGGTCAGTGCTACCATATCTTCCATATAGCCCAGCATCGCTTTTGTCACGGTAACTTTGCACACGTCTTCTCTGAGCCGCAGCACATCTTCCGCCCCGCATACCGGCTCCGCCGTATCCGGCGTCTCTCCCCGCAGGAACTGCTCGGACATGCGGATCTCCTCCTCGCGGCCCGGATAACCTACAGACAGACGCATCATGAACCGGTCCATCTGCGCCTCCGGCAGGGGATAGGTCCCCACAAATTCCACCGGATTCTGGGTAGCGATCACCATAAAAGGCCGGGGCAGTCTGTGCACCGTCCCATCCACCGTCACCTGCCCCTCCGCCATGGCCTCCAGCAGGCTGGCCTGGGTCTTGGGGGAGGTTCTGTTAATCTCGTCCGCCAGCAGAATCTGGTGCATCACGGCCCCCGCGCGGTACTCAAATTCGCCTGTCTTCATATTATAGACAGATACCCCCGACACATCCCCGGGCAGTGTATCCGGCGTAAACTGGATCCTGCCGAAGCTGCACTCCATACTTTGCGCCAGCACACACGCCAGCGTGGTCTTGCCCACTCCCGGAACGTCCTCTAAAAGCACATGTCCCCCTGCCAGAAAACAGATCAGCAGGTTTTCCACCACATCTTCTTTGCCGACAAACACGCGGTTTATATTTTCCAGAATTTTCTTCTGCAGATCCATTCATATCCCTCCGTTTTTTCTACAGCGGCAGCAGCACCTCCGTGGCAAATACCGCATCGTCATTCTGCCGGTTCACATATCCCTTATACCCGGAGACAATGTGGTCTATACTCAGTACCCCCAGTCCCCGGTCAGCCGCTTTGGTGGAGCGGTATCTCCCGTTTTCTTTCCGGATCTTTATGCTGTGGGAATTGGTCACGGACAGATACAGCTGTTCTTTCAGGACGCCGATATAAATGCGCATAAACCGTGTCTCCCCCTCCGCCTGGCTCTCACATCCCTCAATGGCATTGTCCAGCAGATTACCCAATATCACACACAGATCATATTCCGTCACGGACAGTTTCTGCGGGAGCACAACCTTTGCGTTGACTTCTATTCCCCTGGTTCTGGCCAGCGAGATCTTGCTGTTTAAAATGGCGTCCAGCATCACATTGCCCGTTCTGATCATCTGCTCGATCTGCGTCAGTTCCTGGTTCAGATGCGTGATATAGTCGGAAAGTTCCTGATATTCCCCCATATCCAGATGCGCTTTCATCACCTGAAGGTGATTCTTATAGTTGTGCCGCCAGACTCTCATCTGCCGGTACATATTTTCCACCTCATCACAATACTTTTCCATCATTGCACGCTGACTGGCCTGCTTTCTGCCGGCAGGCCGCCAGATTCTCCATCTATGAAAAGCCATTTCCGTCCCTCTTTCATCCGGCGTCTCCGGACTTATGATACGCCAGAAACGCCCCGTACAGTTCTTTTTCCTTTCCGCGACTCACCGGAAGTGCGTCCGCATGCTCCAGAAGCACCTGATTTTTACAGATTTTCCGGACATAGGCCAAGTGCACCAGATAGGATCTGTGGCAGCGGCAGAAATCAGAGGCCGGAAGTTTTTCCTGTATCTCTTTCAAGGCCATCCTCACTTCCCTGCTCACCGCTTTCCCGTTCTCCAGCACATAGACATCACAGATGTGGGAAAAAGCCTCCACGTAAAGGATGCTGCTTACGGGAATCACTTCCGTCTCCGCCCCGCTCTCCAGCAGCAGAAAATCCTCTTTTTTCTCCGTCTTCTCCAGCGCCCTGTCCAAAACTTCCCGAAGCCTGCCCTCTTCCACCGGCTTTACCAGAAAATGCAGTGCACGCACATCGTATCCCTGGCTCATATACTCCGGCAGTCCCGTGATAAAAACAATCGCCAGTCTTTCATCTTTTCCGCGGATTCGTCTGGCCAGATCCATTCCGTCCATCCCCGCTCCCAGTTCAATATCCAGCAAAAGCAGGTCAAAATCCATCCGCTCCTCCCAGGCAAACAGAAAGGACTCGCAATCCACATAGGCGGACAGACGTATTTTCATGCCCTTTTCCTCCGCCCAATGCTCCACCAGATGCTCCAGGCTCCTGCGCTGCGCCGCATCGTCCTCGCACACCGCAATCTTTAACGGCAAATAGTGCATCGTCCTCTCCTCCTCTCCGTCTTGCGGCATCAGAATTCTCCGTTTCCACCACCGGTCCTCTGATTTGCCGCCGCCTATAGTATAGCAGTTTATCAGCTAATTTACAACCGCCCCGTTTTGCGGTCTGTCAGCGGCCATGGCAGCAAAACATAAGGATGTCACGCTCTGCGTGCCATCCTTATGTTTTAAAAAAACGCTGTGCTCCGGTAAACCGTCCGCACAGCGTTTCTCTTTTTTACTTCTCTTACCTTTTTTCTGCCTTACCGTTTCGTCCTGTCATTTCCCGCGCTTCTCTGCCCCAAAACACGGTCATCTCTCCTGAAACGTGGCACAGGCCGTCTCCCTGCAGTCGCATGCGCCGCATCCCCTGATATCCACATGATCCGCCACGCATTTGTAATTATTATTGTACACACAGTTTTTGGCCTCGCAGTCGATGCTGATCGTCCGGCTGGGGTGGTCCAGGGCGCTGGTATAGGAGTCAATCCCCTCTCTGCGCTGCGTAAAGCTGTCACAGCACGTCTCGTCCGTACAGCAGGCATGTCTTCCTCCCACCATGATATCGCCCTTGGAGCAGAGACACTCCTTATTATAGGTACAATTTTCCACTGCACATTTTAAATCCGCCATCCTTACTCTCCTTTCCTGAAAATGTTGGTCTGTAATAGTATGGATGGCCGGACGCACTTTTATTCCGAAGCTTCCTCTTTTCGAATTTCCTTTGTGCGAATCTCTTTTGCAATCTGTTCGATAAATTCATCCAGCGTCTTCTGGCCCTCGTCACCGGCAAAACGGCTCCTCACCGAAACCAGATTCTCTTCCTCTTCTTTCTGTCCCACCACAAGCATATAGGGAAGTTTTGCCAGTCTGGCCTCTCTGATCTTGTATCCGATTTTTTCGGAACGATTGTCCGTAGTCACCAGAATACCGTTGTCCTTCAGCTGTTTTTCCACTTTTGCGGCATAATCCTCATATTTTTCGGAGATAGGCAGGATGCGGACCTGCTCCGGGCAGAGCCATGTGGGGAACTTGCCCGCATATTTTTCGATCAGCCATGCCAGCGTTCTCTCATAGCAGCCCATGGAAGTCCTGTGAATGATATAAGGGCGCTGCTTATCGCCGTTCTGATCGATATAATACATGTCAAACTGCTCCGCCAGGACGGCATCCCACTGGATGGTAATCATCGTATCTTCCTTGCCGTACACGTTTTTCGCCTGAATGTCCACCTTGGGTCCATAGAAAGCAGCCTCGCCGTCCGCCTCATAGAACGGAATCTCCAGTTCCGTCAGCACCTTCCGTATGCTGCCCTGGGTCTCCTCCCAGACCGCCGCATCGCCGATATATTTTTCCTGATTGTCCGGATCCCATTTGGACAGACGGTAGGTCACATCCTCCTCCACACCCAGTGTGCGCAGACAGTGCCTTGCCAGTGCCAGACAGTTTTTAAATTCTTCCTCCATCTGATCCGGCCTTACGATCAGATGTCCCTCCGAGATGGTAAACTGGCGCACACGTGTCAGCCCGTGCATCTCGCCGGAATCCTCGTTGCGAAACAGTGTGGAGGTCTCGCCGTAGCGCAGAGGCAAATCCCGGTAGGATTTCTGGCTTGCCTTGTAAACGTAATACTGGAACGGACAGGTCATGGGGCGCAGAGCAAAGACTTCTTTGTCCTTCTCCTCATCTCCCAGGACAAACATGCCCTCCTTATAGTGATCCCAGTGCCCGGAAATCTTATACAGGTCGCTTTTTGCCATAAGGGGCGTCTTGGTTCTGACATAGCCCCATTTTTCCTCTTCGTCCTCAATCCAGCGCTGCATGGTCTGTATCATCTTCGCACCCTTGGGCATCAGAAGCGGAAGTCCCTGACCGATCACATCCACGGTAGTGAACAGTTCCATCTCCCGGCCCAGCCTGTTGTGGTCACGGTTTTTGATATCCGCCAGGTAAGCCAGATACTCTTCCAGTTCTTCCTTTTTGGGGAAAGCGGTTCCGTAAATACGCTGCAGCATGGCGTTCTCGGATTTACCGCGCCAGTACGCTCCGGAGGATGAAATCAGCTTAAATGCTTTGATTCCTTTGGTACTCATCAGATGAGGTCCCGCGCACAGATCCACAAATTCTCCCTGGCTGTAGAAAGAAATCTCCGCATCCTCCGGCAGATCGCGTATCAGTTCCACCTTGTAGGGCTCTCCCTTTTCCTCCATAAAACGGATGGCTTCCTCCCTGGGCAGCGTATACTTCTCCAGGCGTTTTCCCTCCTTGATGATCTTCTTCATCTCCGCTTCCAGTCTGTCCAGATCCTCCCTGGAAAACGGCTCATGTTCAAAATCGTAGTAAAAACCGGTGTCGATGCTGGGGCCGATGGCAAGCTTCGCCTGCGGGAACAGCCTCTTTACCGCCTCCGCCAGCACATGGGAAGTAGTGTGGCGCACCGTCCGCAGTCCCTCCATATCATTTGCTGTCAGTATGCTCAGGCTGCAGTCCTGATTCAGGATCGTCCGCAGGTCCACGACTTTCCCGTCCACTTCTCCGGCACATGCCGCCCTGGCAAGCCCCTCGCTGATATCCTGAGCGATCTCATACACGCTCATCTCTTTGTCATACTCTTTTACAGTTCCGTCCTTTAATGTAATTTTCATATCCTTGTGTCACATTCCTTTCCTGTCTTATTCCGGCGTTTTCTGATTCTCATTATTTATGGGAGCTGCACCGCCCTGTTCTCCGACTGCAGATGACATCCCGGGGTGCGGGAACTGGCCGGAATCGGCCTGCTGCCCTGTCCGCTGGGGGCCGAACTGCGGCTGCCAGCCCGCCTGCTGCGGCCGAAACTGCGGTCCGGAATTTACCGGCCCGGGCTTCGCTTTGCGCCTCGCCTTTTTCTGTCCCTGCTTTATGCAGAATAGAACAATCAGTACCACCACCGCTATGAACACTGCCACCGGAATCAGCCGGATCACCATAAACAGTAAGAACTCCAGCATCTCCAGCGTAAATTCCCATGTCTCCGACAGTGTATTCTGCAAACGATCCCAGAATGTATTGGTCTTTACCACAGGTTCCTGGGGTGTATATTCCATCACTTCGTCCACCAGCACAGTGACAGTGGAAAAGGCTACATCGGTATCCATGGAGGACAGTGAATTTCTGGCGGAATTCAGCTGATACTGCACCTCGCTCAGGCGCGACTCAATGATGAGCATATCCTCAATGGTCTCCGCCTGCTCCATCATATCCAGCAGGCGCTGCTGCTGGATTTCCAGAGACTGAATCAGAGCGTCGGTCTCGTAATAGCGCCTGCTGATATTTTCCACATAGGAATTTTTGGAGACAATCTTTCCCGTTCCCTCTAAAGAAGCCAGAAACTCATAGTACTTTCCCGAAGGAATCCGCACAGTCATATTTAGCCGCCTGGTGCCGGTGGTTTTCACATAGTCCCCATAATACCAGTTGCGGGCGCTGTCGCTCTCCGATTCTCTCTCAATAATGCCGCCAAAAGCCGAAATATTATTCTTAATGGCGTTCACGCATTGCTCATATTCCAGCGTCTCTATGGACAGTTCGCAGGTATACACCAGTTTCTCCCCAGTGAGCGTCCCATCCTGTCCTTGCTGCGTATCATTGTTCGCAGTGCTCTCCACATTCCAGCTGTCGCTTTCAGCGTATCCATATTCGTAACTATAATCCTCATCGTAATCGTTATAGTCATAATTTCCGGATCCGCTGTCCGCCATCACACCATTCTGCGTGGCGCCGCCTTTATTCGCACCGACAAAGTAATCAGACGCCGACGAATCGCTTCCACAGGCAGTCGTCAAAAACGCCATAGTCAGGGTAAGCGCAAAAACAGCTATCTTTTTTCTCATAATAAATTCCTCCATTCCGCCATCAATGCCGCCGCATGTCACTCCATCTCGATCCCGGTCTTCCTCGTAAATTCACGCGCCCAGTCAGCATCGCAGTAAAACAGGATCACACCCTGTCCGCCGTCGCCGCAGGCATAGATTCTTTTACCCTCTCCACCCGTACCGACCTGCCCGATTACCCGGTTCAGCTTGTCGATCACCCCGGGATCCAGCCAGTCATTTTCCACACGCATCTCTATCTCAAAAGGTTTTCCGCAGCAGACAAACGACAAAGTAATGGTTCCCTCGCCCCATTCCCAGTCCACCTGGCTGCTGTCCGTAACGATCTTCTCGAAGGATAATTCCCCGCCGGAAATGCTCTCCAGCCCCCGCAGGATATTTTCATAATCCCCCTCCACGTCCGCCGCTTCCCAGTCAAACCAGTAAGCCTGCCTGGGATATTCCGTCACCCGCCAGGTCTCCCGGTCACGCTTTGGCACGGCAATAAAGGACAGGAGACTGTAAAAGGGATAACTCTCTATATAAATCCTGGCCCGGTCATTCTCCTCCATGTTCTGCTGAAGCTGCTTTACCACATCGTCCGGAATCGCCAGCCCCAGTTCCTCCAGGATACTCCTCTGTTTCTCCAACGGCATATAATCCGGATAATCATATGGAGAAAGAGCAGCGCCTCCATCCGTCATGTCTATGTCATATTCACTCATATTGTCGTTCCACACCGCCTTCCACATAAAAACAAACAAAAATGCTGCCGCCGCAATCCAAAACGACCGCCAGCCTCTGATCCGTCTGCGCTGGCCCTGCTGGAAAATTTTTCCCTGAACGGAGGAGATCTCCAGCCCCTGCTCGAAACAGTACCGCTGAAAATCCAGTTCTTCCTGCAGGGAGCCAAAAACGGATCTGGGCAGGATGATACCTGTCTCAATTGATTTTTCCCCCGCAAAAACATAGGCGTCCTCCATCAGCATCAGTTCTCTGAGAGCTCCCCAGCCGCATCGCCACTCTCTGCCGTTGATCACATACCGAATTTTGTCCCGGGAAAAATACAGCTTCCATTCTCCCAACAGAAACCGTCCTTTCTTGCCTGCATTGATCATGTTCAGCAGTTCCTGTTCACTGTTTTTACCCACAGCAGAATCATTCTTTTTATTGCGCCAGGCCATTTCCCGTCCTGCCGCCTGCCATACCGCATCTACCATATAAGAAAAGCACATTTCGCCGTCCGCGCTTTCACCGGCAGCCTGCTCCTGTCCGTTTTGGCATACGCCTGCTTCCGCCGCTCTCCCGACTCCCGCGCGACAAGCCTCCGCCGCCTGCCGGTTCAGTTCTCTCAGGAAATCTTCCTCCCGGCTTTTTTCCCCAAAGACACGCTCCGGAATGATCACATAGAGGAACGTCTCCATATCGAACCAGTAAAATTTTACCAAAAGCAGTCCGCAGAATTTTTTACTCTCAGACAGGTTTGTTAGCGCCATCTCCGATCTGCCGCCCGTGGAGCTTTCCGACACCAGCCAGCCTTCCTCCAGTCGAACCCGCAGGGACGCGCCGCTGTAAGCCAGACAGACCTGCCGGTAAATTATGCACAGAATCATCAGCCACAGCAGGAACAGAAAACCCACAATCATCGGAATATAGATCCACCTGTGCTCCTTCCGCAGCACTCCCACCAGTTCCAGATACAGATACGCCATCAAACCGCTGAACAGCCACAGGACAATGCTGCTGATTTTCCTCATTCTCTGGCAAAAGGAAAACAGCGCAAATCGCAGCGCATCCGCCCGATTGATCTGATACCAGTCTGTCACAGCCTGTTTCTCCTCTCTATCCCTGCAGTCCTCTGGCCTGCCTGTCCATATCCTCCACTACGATATCATAGATTTCCCCCAGCGAAGCACAGTACTCCAGCACTTTCCACGGCTCGTTGGTGTGATAATGAATCTTAATCAGTTCCTCGTCTCCCACAGCCAGCAGACAGTCTCCCTTGAAGTTTTCGGTGAAATAGTCGTTGATCGCATCCTCCGAAAGATTCTCCCCCTCGATCAGCAGCTGTGTGTCATAACGAAATTCCAACATGATATGCTCCTTTCCCTGCCCGCACCGCGCCGGGCATTTCCTAATTAAATGACTTTACGCCTATCTTATCACTATCCCTTCCAAAAAGCAACTTTACCCTTGCAAAGTCCCCGCAATACTGCTAAACTGTATCTATCTTACGAACATATTTGAACACACTCTGGAGGATTATTATGAAAATCATCAAAGCATCTGACTATGATCATATGAGCCGCGCGGCGGCGAATATTATTTCGGCACAGGTTATCCTGAAACCGGACTGTGTGCTGGGACTTGCCACAGGTTCGACCCCTGTCGGCACTTATGAAGAACTCATCCGCAGATATGAACAGGGCGATCTGGACTTTTCCCAGGTTACCTCTGTCAATCTGGATGAGTACAAGGGGCTTCCCGGAGACAATGACCAGAGTTACCGCTATTTTATGGACACGCATCTGTTCAACCATGTGAATATCCGGCGCGATCATACTTTCGTGCCCGACGGTCTGGAACCGGACAGCACAAAAGCCTGCGCGGACTATGACAGGATTATTGCCGATGTGGGCGGAGTCGATCTGTAGTTGTTAGGGCTGGGCCACAACGGACATATCGGGTTCAATGAGCCCGCCGAATTTTTTGCAAAAGGAACCCACTGTGTGGATCTGACCCAGAGCACTATTGATGCCAACGCCCGTTTCTTCGCCTCCGCGGACGAAGTTCCCAGACAGGCATACACCATGGGAATCCAGACTATCATGCGCGCCAGAAAAATCGTTGTAGTGGTAAACGGCAAGGGCAAAGCCGAAATTGTCAAAAAAGCGTTCTTTGGCCCCGTGACCCCTCAGGTGCCTGCCTCTATCCTGCAGATGCACGGCGATGTGATCCTTGTGGGGGATGAGGAAGCGCTCTCCCTGCTGTAAATGCAAACTGCACAAGCGCTGCCGCGCTTATGACGCCAGCATACGAAATATAAGGACAGACGGCCTATGCCCCTGTCCTTATTTGTTCGTTTATTCCACAAGCAGAGTCTCCTCGATAATCCTGGCAGCGCTTGCCACCAGCCTGCTGCACGGTCTGGACGCATAGTACTCCGCCGTCCGCAAAGAAGGCGCGGCGCTCTCCTCACGGCCTGACAAACCCAGCAGTTCCCTGCAGATCATACTTCCGTTTTCCGCCTTGAACCGGTCGGCCATCCGCCGGGTCAGCTCATAATTCGCCGTCTTGGCCTCCTGATTTTCCGGATCCGTGTTTCCCGTCTTAAGCCCTCCCAGCATGGACATGGAAGAAATCGCTCCGCACATTTCCCGCATTCGTCCCATTCCGCCTCCCATCGGGCAGGAGATTTTCAGGGCCGTCTCCCGATCCATACCAAACAGATCAGCATAAGTCACGAATACGGACTGCGCACAGTTATATCCCGATTCAAACATGGCGACCGCATCCGCCACTCTGCTCCTCATGCGTTTTTGCCGCAGCACTTTTTATATTTTTTGCCGCTTCCGCAGGGACAGGGATCGTTGGGATAGATTTTCGCCCCCTTGACCACCGTAGTCGACGACTTCTGTTCTTTATAAAGAGCCTTCCGTTTGTCCTCGTCAAAGATGTCTTTCCACTCTTCCAGATTGTACAGCCAGTCCGCCTCCGCGGCGACCATATTCTTATACAGAAGTTCCAGGTCATATCCCAGATTGACCTGTGTGTCCTCCTCCATCTCCTCGATGGGATTCTTTTCTTTCAGGCTGTCGTTGATGCCGTCCAGAAATCCCGTCATGGTCATAATACTGACTCCGTACTTCTCCGCCAGTTCTTTGACCGTTCCGGTCACAACCTCCTCGGGAGTCTTCAGCAGCTGCGCGTAGATCTCCTTTTCCTGCTGAAAATATTCTGTCCACAGCTTCTGCAGCTGCGCCTTGTCAACATTCTCCGGATAAGCTATTGTTTTCCACTGTTCCAAAAGTGCCATGATACTGTTACCTCTCTCATCTGTTTCTGAATAATTGCTTTAGTTCTATTTTGTTAGTATATACCAAAACCGGACGAAACACAATAGCGGAGACAAAAGCTGTGGGGTTTAAAAATTTCCACCTGTGCGGTTGGATGCTCTAAAAGCATCCAACCAATTCCCACATTCGCAAAATTCGCGCTTATGCGCTCTTGCGTCTGCTT
>JAAVAG010000102.1 GCA_014804185.1 Lachnospiraceae bacterium | reverse complement strand
TGACGCGGCAAAACAGCGCGGCGAGGCTCTGGATCATGTCCTTTTTTATGGACCGCCAGGACTGGGAAAGACGACGCTGGCGGGGATTATCGCCGCCGAAATGGGAGTCAACATAAAGATCACCAGCGGACCTGCCATTGAAAAACCCGGTGAAATGGCGGCCGTGCTGAACAGTCTGCAGGAGGGAGATATCCTGTTTGTGGACGAGATACACAGACTTGACCGGCAGGTGGAAGAAGTGCTGTATCCTGCCATGGAGGATTATGTGATCGACATCATGATCGGCAAGGGTTCCTCCGCCCGGTCCATTCGTCTGGAACTGCCGCCCTTTACCCTTGTGGGGGCTACCACCAGAGCGGGTATGCTGACGGCGCCTCTGCGGGATCGGTTCGGCATGCTTTACCGTCTGGAATTTTACAGCGTTCCCGAACTGCAGCTGATCATTCTCCATTCGGCGCGGGTGCTTGGGGTGGATATAGAGCCGAAAGGAGCGGAAGAACTGGCGAGAAGGAGCCGGGGAACTCCGCGTCTGGCCAATCGGATCCTGAAGCGCGTACGGGATTTTGCACAGGTGCGGTATGACGGTGTGATCACCGAGGATGTGGCTCGAACTGCACTGGATCTGATGGATGTGGACAAGCTGGGACTGGATCATATCGACCGCAATATTCTGAGTACGATGATCGGAAAATTCGGAGGCGGGCCTGTGGGCCTGGATACGCTGGCGGCCGCCATCGGAGAGGACGCGGGCACCATAGAGGATGTCTATGAGCCGTATCTGATCAAAAACGGCCTGATCAACCGTACGCCCCGGGGCCGGGTGGCGACGGAGGCTGCGTATCAGCATATGGGGAGCGAAGCCCTGTATGCCGATAAATAAAAAGAATAGCAGAAACTAAAAACTCCTTGTGACAGTTTGCATTTTGCAGGTGTCACAGGGATTTTTTTGATAAAAAATTTCGCAAAATAAATACATTTGCGAAATGACAAAAATACCATATATTTTTGTAAAACAGGATTTCTACTACTATGCTCTTGATTATCATACCACTCTGCGGTATATATTTCAATCCTAAAATGGACAAATTTTTTCAAAAAAACCGTAGTTTATTATAAAATATGATACATCAGGATGTGAAATAAAGTTTCACAATTTAATAACCGTCAGAAAAATGGTCAGACCAGGAGAACCGGTGCGGGAGAATAAGGAGGATGCTTATGCCGAAGAGAGGGATGAATATCTATAAGAGAAAGGACGGAAGATGGGAAGGACGTATTCGGCAAAATACCACGCTGGAAGGGGAAAAAAAATATCGTTCCGTATATGGAAACAGTTATGGGGAAGTCAGGCAGAAAATGATTCTGTTAAGTGCCGAGCAGGGTGAGGGGAGACAAAAATGTCCGCTTACGGTAAGGCAGGTGGTGGATCTGTGGATCAAAGACAAGAAAGACGGTTGGAAGCCGTCCACATATTCCTGTTACAGACAACTCATAGAACGGCATATCTACAAAGGCGCAGGCTCGCTGCGGGCGGATACTTTTACCAATACAGAATTCGCAAAATTTCTTGAGGGGATAAAAAAAGGAAATGACGGCTCAAAAATTTCCCCCTCTTATGCCCGCAATATCGGATCTGTCATCCGGCAGGCATTTAACTATGCCGCCAGAGAGTATCACTATAACCTGCCGGTACTGGAAGAACCCAAAAAGGGAAAAACAGAAAAAAGGCTGGAGATTCCGCCGGACGGCGCTATGGACAAGCTGAAAAAGTACCTGCTTGCACATACGGAGGACGCCACCTGCACAGGAATCCTTATTGCATATTATACCGGAATACGCATAGGAGAACTGTGTGCACTCACCTGGGGAGACATCGATTTTGAGGAAGGACTGCTCCGGGTCAATAAGAATATGCAGCGAATCAAGGACTACAGACAGGACAAGACAAGCACTACACAGATCATGGTACAATCTCCCAAGACCGCATATTCTCTGCGAAGTATTCCGCTTCCGGATGTTCTGCTTCGCATTCTGAAAGAGAACAGAAAATCAGAGGAGAAATACTTGATCGAAGGAAAGAAAAAGAACTGGGCGGAGACACGAACACTGCAGTACAGGTTTGCCGCCATCCTGAAAGCATGCGGTGTGGAACATTTTAAGTTTCATATGCTGCGTCATTATTTTGCCAGTCTGTGTATGAGACAGGGATTCGACCTGAAAAGTCTGAGCGAGATTCTGGGGCATGCAAACACGCAGATCACCATGAATCTGTATGTTCATTCCTCCATGCCGCAAAAACGTCTGCTGATGAACAAAGTGTTTCAGGAGGATGCGGCCTGATTTCATTTTCTCTACATCTTTTGTCAGCGCTTATTGCCGTCAAAAAAATGGTCGCGGAATGTCTGCGGCCTTTTTTGCATCCTGCCATCAGGGGAAAAAGATAATTTCGCAAATGTATTTATTTTGCGAAATAAAACTATGGAAATTATTTTATGCGGGTTCCACCAGTATCATACTGCCAAAGTCAGGCTTTGTGCAAGATATATCCAGAGAGTCTCTCTGAATATATAGATCAAATAAGGAGGTAAAAAAAGATGGTTAGTAAGAAGGTACTCAAGAAAATCGGTATCTTCGCCATGGCGGCCATGGTGGCAGCGTCCCCAGTTCTTGCTGTAAGCGCTAACGGCGGCATCCAGCTGCTGGCGGGAAGCGAGGAATCCAGTGATGTAAGCGATCCTGAAACCAGCGATCCCACCCAGGAAACGCCCGTCACGCCCGCTCCTGCTCCTTCAAAGGGAAGCAGCACCAGCGTTAAGGAAAATGTGGTATATTCCGCGGCTGGTGAAAAGTGGGTGTCCCCGGTACCCGGAACCTATAAGGCGACGGATGTAAACGGTGTTGCTGTGATCATTCCTCTTGCAGAGGTGAAAGCGGCGTTTGGCGTCAGCGAAAATGCTAATGTCAGCGTGAATGTGGTGAACTCACAGCACGGATCATTGGCGGAAGCCAGCATTGTGGATGGTCTCGAGATACTGGCTGCAAACGGCATCTCTGCTGTCAGAGGACCCGAGGTGGATATCCATGCATATGTGGATAATTCGCAGGTTACCGATATCGAGCAGCCTATCATAATGGCTATCGGGATACCGGAATCTTTCAGACAGGACGGTTATGAGTATGCGGCCATCCGTGTACAGGCCGGCGGCAAAGTCAGCATTCTGACGGCCCTGAGGTATGATCCTGAGGCGTTCATCTTTGAGACGGATGGATTTGGCGTATTTACTCTTGTGAAAGCGCCTGCCGGAAGTTTTGACATGTTCAAATAGGGGAGTACATGAAACTAATGCGGAATAGCCAGCGGGCAACCGCCGGCTATTCCCATGTGCGAGGAAACGATGGAACAGAAGAAGAGGGTGCGGCATCAGTGGTATATATGGGCGGGCTTTGGCAGCGTATGGATCTGCATGGTGCTGTATGTTCTTCCCCATACATACGGACCTGTGATTCTGCCGGATGAATTCGGTTATTGGGCGCAGGCTGCATCTATGGCGGGCATGGACTGGAAAGAGGTGATGTCCCTGCATTCCTGGTATTCTCCGGGATACGGGCTGCTGATGCTGCCTTTTTTGAAGCTGATCAAAGATCCTGTGCTTTTGTACAGATGTATGGTGACGGTCAATTTTCTGCTGCTGGCTGCCGCCGCAGGACTGCTTTATCAAATCATAAACAGAATTCTGCCTCAGATGGGAAGAGCACTGTCAGCCTTTATAAGCGGCGCGGCCATGCTGTATGTGGCCTATATTACTTACGCGCAGACAACTATGGCGGAGACTCTGCTGGTTTTTCTGTATGTCCTGCTGGCTTATGGCATGGTCAGATGGACAGATCACCCGGGGATTCGGAGCGGACTGTTCGTTATGCTGATCTGCGGAATGATGTATCTGGTGCATCTGCGGACGGTGGGGATTATGCTTGCCACTGTACTCTGTATGCTTGCGGCAGAACTGCTGCGGGAGAAAAGCCGAAGAAAATTGTGGTATACTTTGGGACTTCTGATTCTCACCGGAATGATCCTGGCCGCGGCAGGTTATATCAAGGAATATATAGTAAGCGGTGTGGCGTCGCAGCAGTACCAGAATCTGGTCAGCGCCAACGACTACAGTGGGCAGTGGGGAAAACTGAAGCTTCTTTTTTCGCTGGAGGGCATCTACCGGTTCCTGACAGGACTGGCGGGAAAAGTGTTTTATCTGGGATGCGCCAGCTTTGGACTGTACTATTGGGGAATGGCCTTTTTACTTCGAAAACTTAAGACATTTTTAGAAACATTGCGCGGAAAGAAACCGTTTCCGCAGTACCAATGGCTGTATTTGTGGCTTCTGCTGTCCCATGTGGCAGCAGTGATGATCACCAATATTTACTGCCTCTCTTCCAGTCGGCTGGATGGGGTCTTATACGGGAGATACCATGAGAATACAATCCCTGTCATTATGGCGCTGGGAACGGCGCAGCTGCTCTTGCATCCGGAGTTTAAGAGACGGGCGCTGTGGCTGCTGGGGATTTTGAGCGGAAGTTTTTTTGTGATTTATTTTCTGCTAGGCAGCGGAGAAATTCTCTATACAAACAGACACTCTATTACAGGAATCTTGTACGCACTGAAAATAGCTGAAAACTATGACACTCAAATACTTTTATACGCTTATCTGGCGGGCGGCCTCGGGGGTGTGGCCGTACTGGCAGCGTTATGGTTTACCGGAGGAGGGAAAAGGCGCAGATTTCTGCTTGTGACCATATGTGTTTTGCAGCTGGGGCTGTCCATTTATGCGGGAAATAATCTCACGCTCTCCGCAGGCCGGGCACAGCGTGAGGATGCGGAGAAACTATGTCTGGTAAAGGAAATGTTGGACGGGCGAAAAGACGCAAAGGCGGTATATCTATATCGGGAGAAGAGCAGGCGGATCTATCTGGTGCAGTATATCTTGCAGGAATTTCCGCTGCATCTGATGACGGAGGAGGAAATTTCCGGCTGCGGTCAGGAGGATTTTATAGTTATGCCGGTGGGAGAGCAGGCGGCGGAAACCATATGTCTTCGATATGCCAATGTATTGGAGACGCCGCATTATTGGATTTATTATAATACACCCTGAACATACAGCGAGGTACGTGATGAAACAAAAAAGAATATTTCTGATATGTATTCTGGCCGTATTTATACTGATACAGCCCGCGTGGCAGATCGCTGGAATCTCCGTAAAAACCTGGCTGGTCTGGCTTGCGGCCGCCGCGGGTGGCATTCTCCGGCTGTATGAAAAAAAGGACAGCGAAATCAGGCGCACGCCGTTAGTATATATGTTGGGACTTGCTCTGCTCTGGAATGTTCTGCAGCTTATATGGGGCGCGGTTACCATGGCGGGATGCGAGGAAAGCAGCCTGCTCACCGTGGCCTTGTTGCTGCTGTTTTATCTGGTTTACACACGGACCGGATATAAGCCTGTATACGCATATACCGTGCTTTTTAGCGGAACAGTTCTATATGGGGGACTGCTGTGGAATTTTCTGGCGGATCCCTCCTATACCGTGAATCTGCAGCCGCTTCTGGATGATAAACAGGCGCTTTGCTCTCTGCTTCTTCTGATAAGTGCGGCGGCTGGGGAGCTGTACTGCCGCGAGAAAGATCAGACAAAGCGCATATTCTGCCTGATTATGGCGGCCTGTGGATATTTTCTGCTGTTTCTTGTCAGAGATATCATCGGGATGGCGCTGCTTGGCATCAGTTTTCCCATCTCCATTCTGGCGCATAAGCCGGAGCGGAAATATATCCAAAGGATTATGCAGCTGTTGTTCCTCTATTTTTTTATGATGTCGAATATGTGCCTGCTGACAAACTATACGTCTCTGATCAAAACAGAGGTTTCCTATAGCTTGGAAAACAGCATATATTTGGATCTCATCATAGCAATAGCAGGAAGCATTTTTTTCGCATGGTGGGACCGACTGCCGCAGGATGGCGGCAAGGCACCGGAGAGAAAAAGCTCGTCTGAGAAAACGAATGGTTCATACGAGAAATTTCGTCTGATCATGGGATGGATACTTGCAGGATGCGGTATCGCGTTTGTTCTGCTTTTGCTGCCGGGCAGCCACGCTGCAGAGGCGGATCTTCAAGGGGGTGCGGCTCTGGTCAGCCTCCTCTCGGAAGAACTCTGCCTGGCGGCGGAGAGGCATAGGGGCGCTTTTGGGGATGCGGCGGAATGGTACGGAATCCCAGGAGCAATATGGCTGATCTGTATAGCGGTCCTTGCCGCAGGGAGGATGGCGGAACTGATCCGTCAGAAAAATACAGAGCCGGAGACAGTAGTATTTTTTGTGGTATTTCTCCTGCAGGCTGTCTTTTATGGACAGCAGCCGGTGTCCACACCGGTATATCTGCTATTTGCAGCGATGGCTCTGCATGGCAGACCGGAGAGGGCCCGGGCGGAAAAGATTGTGGAAACAAAAAACGTCGGGACAGACAGAAAGGGAAGAAAGAGACGTGAACATAACAGTGGGAAGCAGACAGAGGAAGAAGATTTGGAAATCTGGGATATGGAGAGTTTTTTTGCTGACGGCTGTGACGCTGATGGTCTCTATGTCTCCCATGAGGATACAGGCAGCGCAGACGCCGGAGAACATTACCAGCACGACGCTGATGTACGCCGTGACCAAGGCAAACGTGCGAAGCGGTCCGGACGCCTCCACTGAGTCTCTGGGAAAGCTGGAAGAGGGAGAGAAAATATTCGCCGTAGAACTGACGGAGGAAGGCTGGTATAAAGTGGTCTTTCAGGGGGAGACGGGATATGTAAGAGCGGATCTTCTGGCGGTATACGGAGCGCAGACAGGGGAAGAAACAACGGATGACGAGGAAAGTCAGCAGTGGATGCCAGGCACCCCGATACCGGAAGATGTACTGCAGGATATCACTGACGATAGAGAAAATGAGCAGGAGAATAACCCGGAGAATTTACAGGCGGAGGGCGAAAACCCGGATCCGGAAAACGGTGACATAGATAAGCAGTCCGGGGAGTCCGGAGGGGAAAAAAAGAAGGGCGGCGGAAATATTTCCACCTTTGTGATTCTCGCGGCGGTAGTGGTGATCATCCTGATCTATGGCGCCATACAGATCATGAAAGAAAAGCAGCAGGAAAATGCAGGCAACCAGAAAAAAGCGGATGTGGATGACGCGGATGAAATTGAAAATATAGAAGATATCGAAGATGCAGAAGGTATGGATGAGGAACAGTGGTACGATACGGAAGAGGAAGAAGACATGTATGATACGGAGGAGACAGAATGAAGATAGCGGTAGCCGGAATCGGATATGTGGGACTGTCCAATGCGGTTTTGCTGGCACAGCATCATGATGTGACAGCGGTGGATACGCTGCAGGCAAAAGTGAATATGGTCAACAGCGGAAAGTCTCCCATAGCGGACCGGGAACTGGAAGAATATCTTGGGACACATGATCTGCGGCTGCATGCTGTCACGGCGGGACAGGAAGCATGTAAGGCATATCAAGAGGCGGATTATGTCATTGTATCTACTCCCACCAACTATGACGAGGAAAAGCATTATTTTGACACATCCTCCGTGGAGAGTGTGATTGCGGAAGTCGTCCGTCTGAATCCGGCGGCGTATATCATAGTAAAGTCCACAGTACCGGTGGGATTTACCGAGTATGCAAAGGAGAAATATAACAGCTGCCATATCCTGTTTTCACCGGAATTTCTGCGGGAGGGAAAAGCGCTGTACGACAATCTGTATCCCTCCAGGATCATTGTGGGGACGGATCTGGAAGATGCGGAAGCGGTGCGGAAAGCAGAAGCATTTGCAGGACTGCTGCAAGAAGGAGCCATACGGGAGGAGATTCCGGTGCTGCTTATGGGAACGAAAGAGGCGGAATCCGTCAAACTCTTTGCAAATACATATCTGGCGCTCCGGGTGGCCTTTTTTAATGAACTGGACACTTATTCGGAGATCAGGGGGCTGAATACGGAACAGATCGTAAAGGGCGTGTGTATGGATCCTCGCATCGGGGAGCATTACAATAATCCCTCCTTTGGCTACGGCGGATACTGTCTGCCCAAAGATACCAAGCAGCTTCTGGCAAATTATGACAAGGTGCCAAACAACATTATCAGCGCCATTGTGGAGGCCAACCGCACCCGCAAGGATTATATCGCAGAACAGGTGCTGCATAAGCTGAACTTTGAAACCAGGAAGAAGCAGGCGCAAAAATGTACGGCGGGTATCTACCGTCTGGCTATGAAAGCCGGATCAGACAATTTCAGACAGTCTTCCGTGCTGGGGATCATCAGGAGACTGCGCGCCAAAGGGGTGGAAGTCATCATCTATGAGCCGCTGGCGAAAGAGGATTCTGTATTTGGATGCGTAGTAGTAAAGGAATTGGATGTTTTCAAGAGATTTTCGGAGATTATTCTTGCCAATCGGTTTTCAGAGGAACTCTCGGATGTAAAAGATAAAGTATATACGAGGGATCTGTTCGGAAAAGATTAGGAGGTACGCTATGAAGCTGATTATTCAGATACCATGTTATAACGAGGCGGAAACGTTGGAGATTGCATTAAATGATCTGCCAAAGTCGCTTCCCGGAATTGATACCATAGAATATCTGATTATCAATGACGGCAGCCGTGACAACACGGTGGAGGTGGCAAAAAAATGGGGTGTTCATCATATTGTCAGCTTTAAGCAGAACAAGGGACTGGCCAAAGGTTTTATGGCGGGGCTGGACGGGTGTCTGCGAAACGGAGCGGACATTATTGTGAATACAGACGCGGACAACCAGTACTGTGCAGAAGATATTGCCGCTCTGATACGACCAATTCTGGACGGGACGGCGGATATTGTCATAGGGGCAAGGCCCATTGACGACACTGAACACTTTTCCTTTGTAAAGAAAAAGCTGCAGCACTTTGGCAGCTGGGTGGTGCGAAAGGCATCCAATACGGACATTCCCGACGCGCCCAGCGGTTTCCGTGCCATGAGCAGAGATGCGGCCATGCGAATCAATGTGGTCAATGATTATACATATACACTGGAAACCATCGTACAGGCCGGACGTGAAAAGATCGCCATCACCAGCGTGCCGGTGCGCACCAATGCTGAACTGCGGCCGTCAAGGCTCTTTAACAGTATTTTCGGTTATGTAAAGAAGTCCATGCTGACGATTCTGCGGGCCTATATGATGTACAAGCCGTTGAAGAGTTTCAGTTTTCTCGCAATGCTTCCGATTCTGACAGGGATGCTGATCGGGGGCCGGTTTTTATACTTTATGTCACAGGGGCAATCCGGCGGACATGTGCAGTCTCTGATTCTGGCCTGTACTCTGATTATTATGGGATTTCTGACGTTTATGATCGGGCTGGTGGCGGATGTGATCGCAGCCAACAGGAAGCTCCTGCAGGATACACAGTACCATGCCAGGAGGGCGGAGTACAATGCCCTTTATATGAGGCAGAAGATGGAGAAAGAAGCAATCCGGACGTATCGGGTGTTGGGGGATGTAGAGCCTAAAACAGTCATGCTGGAAAGACAGGCGATAGAGGGGTGAAATTGAAGTGGTGAATTTGGGAGAGAATGATAAAAATGAGAATAACAGAAGGAAAAGGTAGGAAAAGACTGCTTGTCACAGCATCCACATTTCCAAGATGGGAAGGAGATACAGAGCCAAGATTTGTATTGGATCTTTCCTCGCATATGATAGATGAATATGATGTGACAGTCTTGGTTCCAGCATCACCTGGTGCGAAAGAAAGAGAAATAATGGATGGAGTAAATGTGATTCGATATCATTATTTTCCCATCCATAAATGGGAAACACTCTGTTATCCCGGGGCTATTGTGCCAAGAATACGGGAGAAAAAAACGCGCGCGCTGCTTGTTCCTTTTCTGTTTATTTCTCTATGGTGGAATTTATACAGATTGCTGCCTGAATTTGATATAGTTCATGCGCATTGGCTTATTCCACAGGGAATTGTGCAGTCTTTTTTTCGAAAACCATATATTGTCACTGGTCATGGAGGAGATGTGACTTCATTAAATAAAGGTATTTTTCGAAGACTAAAGATTAGATGTTTAAGCAGGGCGAAGCATGTCACTGTTGTGTCCGGATATTTAAAAAAGCGGGTACAGGAACTGACGCCAAAGGTAAATCCGGTTGTAATTTCTATGGGTGTGGATGTCGAAAAATTTGGTAGAAAATACTATGTGCCGAATTATTTTGGGCATGGGGATAAAAAGGTAGTGTTGTTTGTGGGACGACTGGCTGTAATAAAAGGGGTGAAATATCTTATTGAAGCCATGAGATTGGTGGATGCTTTATTGGTGATTGTAGGAGACGGGCCATTGAGGATAGAACTGGAGAATCTGGCAAGCGATATGCCGGACAAGGTAATTTTTCTAGGTGCCAGAACACATAATGAATTGCGTGAAATTT
>JAAVAG010000101.1 GCA_014804185.1 Lachnospiraceae bacterium | reverse complement strand
TCTGGACGAGCCCACTACCGGACTGCACTTTGCGGATGTGCACAAGCTGATCGAAATTCTCCAGAAACTGACGGAGGGCGGCAATACGGTGGTTGTCATCGAGCATAATCTGGATGTGATCAAGACAGCGGATTATATTATAGACATCGGCCCGGAGGGCGGTGAAAGAGGCGGCAGGGTCATTGCCGAGGGAACACCTGAGGAGGTGGCGGAGAATCCCATATCCTACACCGGAAAATATATAAAAAAAATGTTGAAATGACTATAAACTTTTTGTAAATATATGCCGATAAATTAAATATCATTGCATGGACGCAGGATAAGGGGCGGAAGGAGCCGTTCTCTTTTCTGCGTTTTTTTTAAAATTTTATGAAACCCCTATGAAAATGGATAAACTTAGGTTATAATAAGTTCGTGTGCGTTCGATTTTATATTGTGCGAATGAAGCGATTATGACATAGATACCATTTTAGAAAGGGGTAGGATTTATGCAGTACACAGATATCGGTATTGATTTGGGAACCGCCAGTATACTGGTTTACATCCGGGGAAAAGGAGTCGTTTTAAAAGAGCCGTCTGTTGTAGCTTTTGATAGAGATACCAATAAAATCAAGGCCATCGGGGAGGATGCGCGCCTGATGCTGGGAAGAACTCCCGGCAACATCATTGCGGTAAGACCGTTGCGCCAGGGCGTGATCTCCGACTATACCGTTACGGAAAAGATGATGAAATATTTTATTCAGAAAGCGCTTGGCCGGAAGACATTCCGGAAACCCAGGATTGCTGTCTGTGTTCCCAGCGGTGTGACCGAGGTGGAGAAAAAAGCGGTGGAGGATGCGACCTATCAGGCCGGGGCCAGGGAAGTGTCCATTATTGAGGAACCTATTGCGGCCGCTATCGGAGCGGGAATGGAGATGACCAAACCCTGCGGCAACATGATCGTGGATATCGGCGGAGGTACGTCCGATATCGCAGTTATTTCTCTGGGCGGAACGGTAGTAAGCGCGTCTATCAAGATCGCCGGAGATGATTTTGACGAGGCTATCGTGCGCTATATGCGTAAAAAACACAATCTTCTCATCGGTGAGAGGACGGCGGAGGATCTGAAAATCAAGATAGGATCCGCATACCCCAGGGCGGAGGCGGATTATATGGATGTCAGAGGGCGCAACCTGGTGACAGGACTGCCCAAGACCGTCAAAGTGTCCTCCGAGGAGACAGAGGAGGCGCTGCGGGAGACGACGGCGCAGATTGTGGAGACCATACACGGCGTCCTGGAAAAAACACCGCCCGAACTGGCAGCGGATATTGCGGACCGCGGTATCGTGCTGACGGGGGGAGGCAGCCTACTTCGCGGACTGGAGGAACTGATTTCCGCCAAGACGGATATCAATACGATGACGGCGGAGGATCCCATGACAGCGGTAGCTATCGGAACGGGAAAATATGTGGAATTCCTGGCCGGGTACAGAGAAGAATAAATTGAAAAATCAAGGAATTTACAGATGACGGATTTGTGCGATGCCCAAATTCGTGGGTGTATGGCAGCGGGGAGGAATAAAATATGCTCAAGGGACTATATGCCGCGCACACAGGGCTGCGGAATGAACAGAACAGGATGGACGTCATGACCAACAATCTGGCAAATGCGTCCACAGTGGGATTCAAGAAAGAGGGAGCGACAAGCCAGTCTTTCGGGTCGGTTCTTGCCGTGAAAGTGAAAGATGCATCGGTAGGGCTTGCCAGACGGCAGTATATCGGATGGAACAATCCGGGAGTGAAAATCGGTGAAAATTATACGGATTATAAAGAGGGCTCTTTCAGAATCACGGACAATCCGCTGGATGTGGCTCTGAGCGGTGACGGATTTTTTGCCATAGAGTTTACGAACAAAGCGGGAGAGACTTCAATCAAATATACCAGAGCGGGCGATTTTACCATGACGGTGGACGGATTTCTGACTACCAACGAGGGCGATTATGTTCTGGATGAAAACAGCAGGCGCATTCAGCTCAACCCGCAGGATGCCGTTACGATCAGAACGGACGGCAGTATTGTGCAGAACGATGAAGTTGTGGCGAGGATTCAGGTGACGGATTTTGCCGATTATAATTATCTGGAGAAATACGGAGAAACCTATTTCCAGCCGGTGCAGGGAGCGCAGATAACGACTTCCACAGCCACGGTGAACGCCGGTATACTGGAAATGTCCAATGTGCAGGTGGTCTCCGAGATGGTCAATATGATTGCTATCACAAGACAGTATGAAAGCAATCAGAAAGTGATGCAGACCTATGACAGTTCGCTGGAGATTGCTGTAAACCAGCTCGGTAAACTGTAAAAAGTGATACATGGTACGGGAGGTAAGTGAGAAATGGTCAGAAGTTTGTGGACGGCTGCGACCGGGATGATCGCACAGCAGAATAATGTGGATGTGATTGCCAACAATCTGGCAAATGTAAATACAACCGGATATAAGACAGAGGTGAATGAGTTTAAATCTCTGCTGTATCAGACGCTTCAAACCAGAACCACGTCCGCCAGCGGAGATCCGAAACCTATAGGGGCCCAGGTGGGACTCGGTGTCCGAAACGCGTCTATCAGCACGATTTTCAAGGACGGTCCGCTGTTGGAGAGCAACAGTGCCAGCGCGTTTGCCATCAGCGGAGACGGATTCTTCTCTGTGCGCGGCGAGGATGGGGATACATACTATACGAGAAACGGTAATTTTATATGGACTTTGGCGTCAGGCGGAGGGATTATGCTTTCTACCACCGACGGTTTGCCGGTATACAGTTCCACGGGCAATCCGATTATCCTGAGTTCCGATTATATGACCAGCAAGATTGTCGTAACCGCAGACGGCTCCGTATGCTATCCGGATGAAAATAACAATGCACAGCCCCTGGGCATTACCATCGGACTGTTTCAGTTCAGCAATCCGGGCGGTCTTGAACGTCTGGATGAAACCAGATTCCAGCAGACGGCGGCAAGCGGCGCTCCCATGAATGAGGCCACAAACAATGCCTTGGAAAAGAGCAAGATCACACAGGGATACCTGGAGGGATCCGGTGTGCAGGTAGTGGACGAGATGGTAAATATGATCGTCGCACAGCGGGCATATGAGATGAATTCCAAGGCCATCACGGCATCCGACGAGATGCTTCAGCAGGCCAATAACCTGAAGAGGTAAAACGCGCGGAGAGACGGAACTAAAATAGGAGGAAGTAGTATGGATATCGGAAATTTAAATTCGGCATATGCGGATATATACAGCGCAAGGCAAAACCAGACGGCCTCTAAGCTGGAGAATCAGCTGAGCGGGGATTATGCCAAAAAGACAGACGATGAACTGATGGATGCGTGCAAGGAATTTGAAGCGTATTTCCTGGAGATGATGTTCAAGGAAATGATGAAGACGATACCCAAATCCGACAATGGTTCATCCTATGGCGCAAGCGTACTGGATTATTATCAGGATGCGTTTGTGCAGGAGATTTCTAAACAGTCCACGGAGAGCAGTTCGCTTGGACTTGCGCAGACACTTTACGAGCAGATGAAGAGAAATTATGATATCTGATTTTTGCGGAGATTTTTGGATGCCTGCCAAAGAGGGCAGGGGTGTAAACATGAATGTACGGCAATGTGAATTCCTATTAGGGTTTTCCCTGATAGGAATTTTAACGTGTCAAGTGAGCGCGTGCTGCGCTTTGTAAGGAGAAAATTCATGGAGAAAATACAGGGGTATGTGGAACATATTGTATATCAGAATCCTGACAATGGATATACGGTGATGAGCCTGTCGGCCGACGGTGATGAGATCACATGCGTGGGAATGATGAAAGGCGTTACCCAGGGAGGAACGATTCGGGCGGAGGGGGAATATACACAGCATCCGGTGTATGGCAGTCAGTTTAAGGTCATGTCCTTTGAAGAAATTCTGCCTGAGGACAGCGCGGGCATGGAACGCTATCTGGGGTCCGGCGCGGTCAGGGGGATCGGTCCGGCGCTGGCGGCGCGTATCGTAAAAAAATTCGGTGCGGATACATTCCGGATCATAGACGAGCAGCCGGAGCGTCTGACAGAGATCAAGGGAATCAGCGAGCGGATTGCCAGGGATATTTCCGCTCAGATGGAAGAAAAAAAGGATCTCAGGGAGGCCATGGTGTATCTTCAGAAGTTCGGCATTACAAATGCGCTGGCGGTAAAGATATATGAGACTTATAGAAACAGGCTGTATCATGTCATGCAGGAAAATCCCTATCAGCTGGCGGAAGACATTCAGGGGGTGGGATTTAAGGTGGCGGATGAGATCGCATCCAGAATCGGGATTCATACGGACTCTGATTACCGTATCCGCAGCGGCATTGTCTATACGCTCACTCAGGCGCTGCAGGAGGGGAATACCTATCTGCCGGACCGGCTGCTCCGGGAACGTGCAGCCGTACTTCTGGGAGTCGACGCTTCCTATATGGATCCGCAGATTGCGAATCTGGCCATGGACAAGAAGATCGTAGTCAAATCCGACGGGCAGACAAAAGTATTTGCCGCGGGCAGTTATTACGCGGAACTTGGCTGCGCACGCATGCTGCACGATCTGAATATTGCCGTGGCAGGAGAGCAGAGAGTGCCTGAGTCGGAGGAGGACAGAATCCTGGCGAAGATTAAAAAACTGGACCAGCAGCTGGGCCTGGAACTTGACCGGCTGCAGACGCAGGCTGTGCTGGAGAGCATAAAAAACGGGCTGCTGATCCTGTCCGGCGGTCCCGGGACGGGAAAAACAACTACGATCAACACTATGATCCGGTACTTCGAGGAAGAAAATATGGATATCTTTCTGGCGGCTCCCACGGGCAGGGCGGCCAAGCGTATGACGGAGGCAACAGGATACGAGGCGAGAACGATCCATCGCATGCTGGAATTAAACGGCGCTTTGTCTGATGACGACCGGAAAAATGTGCGCTTTGAGCGAAACGAGGAAAATCCGCTGGAGGCGGATGTCATTATCATAGACGAGATGTCCATGGTGGATCTGTATGTGTTCCAGGCGCTGCTGAAAGCCGTCGCCCCGGGAACAAGGCTGATCCTGGTGGGCGATATGGACCAGCTTCCCTCCGTGGGGCCGGGACAGATCCTGCGGGATATGATAGAAAGCCGTGCTTTTCCCACGGTGGTATTAAAAAAAATCTTCCGGCAGGCCGAGGAAAGCGATATTGTCGTTAATGCCCATAAAATCAACCGTGGCGAACAGATTTCTCTGGATAATAAGAGCCGTGACTTTTTCTTTCTGGAGAGGAATGACGTCAATGTTATATACAAACATATGGTACAGCTGATCACGGAGAAGCTGCCCAAGTATGTACAGGCAGATCCTCATGATATTCAGGTGCTCACCCCCATGAGAAAAGGCAGTCTGGGAGTGGAAACCCTGAATCAGATTCTGCAGAGATATCTGAATCCGCCCGCGCCGGACAAGAAAGAATATGTGAGCGGCAGTGTTATATTCCGGGAAGGGGATAAGGTTATGCAGATCCGCAATAACTATCAGCTGGAGTGGGAAGTGGTCAGCCGTTACGGTATTCCGGTGGACAAGGGAATAGGCGTCTTTAACGGGGATATGGGAAGGGTGGCTGAGATTAATGAGTTTGCCAGGCAGATGGTGGTGGAATATGAGGAACATAAGCGGGTAACCTATCCATATACCGGACTGGATGAACTGGAACTTGCCTATGCGGTTACGATTCATAAATCACAGGGAAGTGAATATCCTGCGGTGATTCTGCCGATTCTCAGCGGGCCGAGAATGCTGCTGAACCGCAATCTTCTGTATACGGCTGTGACCAGGGCCAGGGGATGCGTTACCATATTGGGCAGCAGCAGTACGATCAGAGAGATGATCGAGAATGCGGAGGTCGGGAGAAGGTATACGGCGCTGAAAGAGCGGATACAGGATATGATGATATAAGACAGGAATATCCGCATAAACTAAGAGAGGGGAAAGCGTATATTGAAATTTATTTCACGAAAACAGGCACGGCAGTTTGCCGGGGGCGCGTTAAATCTGCTTTTTCCGGCGCGTTGTCCGCTGTGCGACGAACCGCTGAGCCGGGGCAGAGTCGGATTTTGCCCGGACTGCAGAGGCTGCCTGCATCCCATCGGGGAGAGGGGCTGTGCAAAGTGCGGCAGAATGCTGGAAGAGAGGGAAGATGGGATCTGCGGCGACTGCCGGAGCAGACGGCATTTTTTTGCGGAGGGCAGATCATTGTATGTTTATCCCGAAATAGCACCGGCGGTGTATCGCTTTAAATACGGCGGCAGGAGGGCATATGCCGACATGTTTGCACATGAGATGTGCACGGCGCTGGGGGAGACTGTCCGCGGCTGGCAGGCGGATGCCATCGTGCCTGTTCCCCTGCACAGAAAAAGATACAGGAAAAGGGGATATAACCAGGCGGCGCTTCTGGCGAAAGAGATCGGCAGGCGTATGAATCTGCCGGTGTGCGACGGACTGGTGGGACGCTGCAGGGATACTGTCCCGCAAAAGCGATTAAATGCATTGCAGCGTCAAAATAATTTGAAAAGGGCTTTTAAAATGCTGCGAAATGATGTAAAATTAGATACGATTATAATTGTGGACGATATATACACTACGGGATGTACGGTTGATGAAGTGGCAAAAGTGCTGTTGGAGGGCGGAGTGAAGAAGATATATGTTCTCGCGCTGGCCAGCGGCAGTGGCTGATAAGGAGGAAGAAGATTCATGAATGTGCGCAACTGCAGGAAATGTGGAAGAATCTATAATTATGTGGCGGGACCGCCCATCTGCCCGGCGTGTCAGGAAGAAATGGAAAAGAAATTCCGCGAGGTAAGGGATTATATCCGCGACAATAGAGGGGTGGGAATTCAACAGGTCGCCGAGGAGTGCGACGTGGAAGTGGCTCAGATCCGCCAGTGGCTCAGAGAGGAAAGACTGGAACTGGTGGAGAGTTCCGGCATTGTTCTCACCTGTGAAAACTGCGGCACACCCATAACCAGCGGCCGTTACTGCCAGAAATGTAAGAACGAACTGGCGCAGGGGCTGACCAAGGCTATCGGCGGAAATAAGAAGGAACCGCCCAAGCCGGAAAAAGATCCCCGTGAAAAAAGCAGGATGAGATTTTTATAAAATTATGATGAAGAGGCAGGAAAATGCTGAACGAAGAAAGAATTATACTGATGACCAGACTGGCGTCTTATGAACAGCGGGAAGGAAAGAAAAATGTGGCGATCGGAGGGTATTTCCGCGGCGATTATATCAGCAAAGAGGTGATTGGTTCTCTGATCAGTGCCACGATTGCCTTTGGCATTTGCTTTGCATTGTATATTTTTTATGATTTTGAAACGTTCATGCAGGATATTTATAAGATGGATCTGCTGACGTTTGCTAAAAATGTGCTTACTACCTTTCTGATATCGGTGGCAGAATACGGAATCATCTCCTATATCGTATATTCTGTGCGGTACAGCAGGGTAAAAGAAAGCCAGAAAAATTATTATAATAACCTGAAAAAACTGGCAGGCATGTATGAAAAAAATTGATTGGAGGAGTCCGAAAGGTTAGAAGATAAACATGAGAACATTACTGGAAATAAGAGAAGTGATCAAAAAAATCTATAGCAGGCATGAAGTGTTCATTATGCCAGTGCTGAAATTTCTGCTGGCGCTGATCTGTCTGCTTATGATTAACGGACAGCTGGGATACATGACCAGGTTAACGCGCGTGGAGGTAGTACTGATCGTGGCGCTGCTGTGTTCTTTTCTGCCATATGGCTTTATGCTTGTTTTTGGGGCGCTGTTTATTCTGCTGCACTTTTATGCGCTGGCTATGGAAGCGGCGCTGGTGGGACTGTGTGTGTTTCTGGTGATGACGCTTTTGTTCTTCCGTTTTTCGCCGAAAGATTCACTGATTGTGATTCTGACTCCCATATGTTTCTTTTTGAAGATTCCCTATGTGGTGCCTGTCAGCATGGGACTGGTGGGAACACCGGCGTCAGCGATCTCTGTGGGCTGCGGCGTGATTGTCTATAACCTGGTGAAGCACGTGGCGGACAGCGCCACGGCGATCAGTGCCCTGGATTCCGCGGAGGCAGTCACCAGGCTGAGGATGGTAATCGATGGGCTGCTGGATAATCATGCTATGTTTGTCATGCTGGCGGCGTTTGCAATAACCGTGATTGTGGTCTATATCATACGCAGGCTTTCTGTCGATTATTCCTGGACCATTGCGATTATTGCGGGAGCCATGCTGGATGCCGTAATCCTGTTGGTGGGAGACCTGATGTATGACACGAATGTGTCGGTGGTAGGCGTGATTTTTGGTTCCGTGATTGCGGTAGCCCTGACAAAGGTGCTGCAGTTTTTTGTATTTAATGTGGATTACAGCCGCACGGAGAAAGTACAGTTTGAGGATGACGAATATTATTATTATGTAAAGGCGGTACCCAAGATGACTGTGGCCGAACCGGCCAAGACGGTGAAAAAAATCAATACGCAGTTAAAAGGGAGCCCGCAAAGCCATGCTTCAGGCGGAAGAGAAGCCGCCGGTAATAGTTCCGGACGGGCGGAAAAGGCGAGGAGCGGATCTGCGTCCGGGGGTACGGGCAGGAATAAAAACGGAACAGGAAATGTGCGGCGTGACAGGATGAATAATCGCAGGAATACGGTGAGAGAGGAAGAGATTCTTCCCGAGCAGGAGGAATTCTTCGGCGATGAGTAGCAGCGGCCGATGATTTGCGGGTTGAGCGGGAATGGAGAGGAATATGCGGTATATTGATTTCATAACAGAAAATCTTGATATGCGCCTGCCGAGCATGGATTTTACGGATGTTCTTGAGATTTTGATCATTTCCTTTCTGATCTATCATATTCTGATCTGGATCAAGAATACAAGAGCATGGTCTCTGCTCAGGGCGGTTCTTATGGTAGGCGTTTTTCTGCTCATAGCCGCTTATTTCCGCATGAACACTATTTTGTGGCTGGCAAGCAATGCTCTGACGTTTGTTGCCATGGGTCTGATTGTGGTATTGCAGCCGGAACTGCGCAAGGCGCTGGAAGAACTGGGAAATAAGAATCTGATTTATTCCGTGCTGCCGTTTGACACTTCCAAAAGGGAAGAAGGGCTTTTTTCGGATAAGACCATCAATGAGATCGGTAAAGCATGTGTGGAGATGGGGCGTGCCAGAACGGGTGCGCTTATTGTAGTACAGCAGAAGCAGCCGCTGAGCGATTTTGAGAGAACCGGTATTGAAGTGGACG
>JAAVAG010000100.1 GCA_014804185.1 Lachnospiraceae bacterium | reverse complement strand
TACTCTCTGTTGTGGGTGATGCCGATATTTTTGATGCTGACGGAGTGCAGAGCCAGCATAGTGGCGATGGAGGCCAGAGCGCCCGGCTCATCCGCGATGTCCACGGTCAGTTCATAGACTCTCTTGATCGGACCGCTGGAGGCGTTGATAAAGGAATCTCTGTATGTTCTGGCGTCGTCAAACAGACCGTACAGGCGGCTGCCTGATTTTTCCAGCAGATCTTCCCGTATGATTTCCAGATTGTGGATATAATCCGTCAGCAGAAGAACGATATTTTCCGTATTGGTGAGACAGATCTGCTGCCACATCTCAGGGGAGGAGGAGGCGATGCGCGTGATGTCCTTAAATCCTCCCGCGGCGATCATTTTCATGACGCCGTCCGCGGAATCGCTGTCCCGGACCAGATTGACCAGGGAGGCGGCGATGATATGGGGCAGATGGCTGACAGCGGCAGTGACATAGTCATGCTGGTCACAGGACAGCAGCAGCGGAATGGCGCCCATGCGCGTGACCAGATTGCGGAAAGCGGCGATCCTATCCGCCGGAACCTGCTGCGAGGGCGTCAGTATATAGTAGGCGTTCTGCAAAAGAAGCGCCTTGGAGTTGGCATAGCCGGTGCGTTCGCTTCCCGCCATGGGATGTCCGCCGATAAACTGCCGTTCAAGTCCGGCAGCGGCAATATGCATATGAATGTCCGACTTTACGCTGCCCACGTCCGTCAGGATGCAGTCGGGGGAGATCACATTTTTTACGGCCAGCAGGTTGTCGTCGTTGCAGGCAACCGGGGCGCACAGGAAGATATAGTCGCAGGAACGGAAAGTATCGTCGATCCGTGAGACGGTGATGTCCGCGACCTGATCCAGGGCCGCAAGTTCCAGGGTGGCGGGATTGGGATCGCAGGCGATGATCCGGACATCCTCCAGAGCATCTTTCAGTGCTCTGGCGATGGAACCGCCGATCAGGCCAAGACCGATAAAACCGCAGGTAAGCTGTGCCATTTTGCAGAATCCTCCCATTGTGTCAACTGATTTTTCATACTGCCCATGATCCGGGGAATATGCCGGGCCGCGTCCCGTTATCGGCGGAAAGCGCGTCCGACGATATCGCAGAAAGGCTGCAGTTCCCGGGTCAGTTTGTCAAACTTGGCAAAGGTCAGGGACTGCGGGCCGTCGGACATGGCGTGTGCGGGATCGTTGTGGACTTCGATCATCAGTCCGTCCGCGCCGCAGGCCACAGCGGCTTTGGCCATGGAGGGCACATATTTGTAGGAGCCGGTGGAATGGGATGGATCTACGATAATGGGCAGATGCGTCCGCTCTTTCATAACTGGCACCGCGCTGATATCCAGCGTATTCCTGGTGGCTGTCTCAAAGGTGCGGATGCCCCTTTCGCACAGCACTACGCTCTCGTTGCCCTCGGACATAATGTATTCCGCAGCGTTCAGCCATTCCTCCACGGTGGCGCACAGCCCTCTTTTTAAAAGTACTGGGAGGCCGGAGCGTCCCGCTTCTTTCAACAGGATAAAGTTCTGCATGTTGCGCGCGCCGATCTGGATCATATCCACATATTTAACGGCGGCCTCGATAGCTTCCGTGCTTACCACTTCGCATATGGTGGCAAGACCGGTTTCCCGGGCGGCCTCCTGCATATAGCGCAGACCCTCTTCCTCCAGTCCCTGGAAAGAATAGGGCGATGTGCGGGGTTTATAGGCGCCTCCGCGCAGGATCGTTGCGCCGCTCTCTTTGACGGCGCGGGCGATGGTCATCAGTTGATCTTCCGTTTCCACGGCGCAGGGGCCTGCCATGACGGTCAGATTGTCGGGACCGATGACTGTGCAGCCAACTTTTACGCTGGTGGGTTCGGGATGAAATTTTTTGTTTGCAAGTTTGTAGCTTTCCGTGACGGGCATGATGCGGTCCACGTCCTTGTAGACGGTCAGATTTTCCGCGGAAAGTCTGCTCTTGTCGCCGACAATGCCGATGATGGTGACTTCCTCACCTCTGGAGAGATGGACGGAAAGACCGTTTCCCTCAATATAACTGACGACTGCCTGTATGCTCTGCGGGGCAGCGTTTGGTTTCATCACAATAATCATAAAGATTTCCTTCTTTCTTGCAGATCGGTTCTGCAGATAACTGTTTTCCGGATACCGTGGAAAATCCCGGCAGACTCCGCCGGAAACCTTAACAAATATAACATGGGAAAGAGGGATAGTCAACAACAAAATATTCCCGCTTTAAAGCGGGAAAGCGCATGCGGAAAAGGAGCAAGTTTAAATGAAAGAGAATTTGAAAAATATTATGAAATACCAGAAAAAGCTTTTCTGGAAGACGTTGGCGTGGCTGATTCCGATGGATCTTTTCGCGTTCGGATTAGTGGGAGTGGCGGTTGTGGCCGTATCCGTGACGGACGGATTCGGAGCGGGCAGCCTGTTCTTCGGAGCGCTTCTGCTGATTCTGACAGCATCCATGGCGGTTATTATCTGGAAATGCAATGGCGTGGATAAAACGCTGAAAGAACTGACGCCGGAGGAGCAGGCGCGTATGAACGAGGACTGCATAGACGGCTACAGGATCGGCAATACGGTGGTATGCAGGGACGGCTTTCTGCTGGCGGGAGTGACCATGCAGGCGTTGCCGTACAGGGACATCGTATTTGTATATGAAAACAACACCACTTATACCACGGTGGCTGTTCCGCTGTACAAAGTCAGGTCGGTCATTGGCGTAAACAGAAAGAAAAAACAGTTTGTCATCAATGCGGCGATGAAGCCTCCCTTTGGAAAAAGCGGGAAAGGAGAGATTCAGGTGCAGCAGCTGTGGGAGATCCTGCAGCAGAACGCGCCGTGGGTCTATCTGGGAGGTTCGGTTGAGAACATGAATCTGTATCTGAACAGATTTGATGAGATGGCGCGGACATCGGCGCAGCGGTATGAGCAGGACATTCAGAGATTAACGCTTCAGAAATAAATATATAAAAAATCTTGTAATGTGACAGAGAATTTAGTAAAATGGAACTATGGTATTTCGAATGCGGGTTGTGAAAGTGGATAATACCAAATATGATGACGGGAGAATTGGAGGCAAGTTTATGAATGTTTACACAACGGACAAGATTCGCAATGTAGTGCTGCTGGGACATGGGGGAAGCGGAAAGACCAGTCTGGTGGAAGCTATGGCATATTTATCCGGCATTACATCCAGAATGGGAAAGGTGCCTGACGGAAATACGATCAGCGATTATGGCAAGGAAGAACAGAAGAGGCAGTTTTCCATCAATACATCAGTGATTCCGATAGAATGGGAAGGGTATAAGATCAATATTCTGGATACGCCCGGTTACTTTGATTTTGTGGGCGAAGTGGAGGAGGCTGTCAGCGCGGCGGGCGCGGCCATCATTGTGATCAACGGCAAATCCGGTGTGGAAGTGGGAACACAGAAAGCATGGGAACTTTGTGACAAGTATAAACTGCCCCGTTTTGTTTATGTCACCAATATGGACGTGGACAATGCTTCGTTCAGGCAGGTAGTGGAGGATATGACGCAGATGTACGGCAAAAAGATGGCGCCGTTCAATCTGCCCATCCGTGAAAACGAGAAATTTGTGGGATATGTAAACGTGATCGCGGAGACGGCTCACAGATGGCAGGGCAAGGAAGTGGTTGCCTGCGAGATTCCTGAATATACAAAGGCAAATCTGCAGATCTGCCGTGACACGCTGATGGAATCCGTGGCGGAGACCAGCGAAGAGTTTATGGAGCGTTATTTTGGCGGGGAGACGTTCTCGGACGCCGAGATCCGCGCTGCGCTTCGTATAAATGTGTGCGACGGAACCATCGTGCCTATGAGCATGGGCTCCAATGTACTGTGCCAGGGCGTTTACACGCTGCTTGACGACATTGTGAAATATATGCCCAGCCCCGAGAACCGCGAGGTGGCCGGCATCCATATGAAGACCAGCGAGATTTATCACGCCGACTATGATTTCGCAAAGGCAAAATCGGCTTATATATGGAAGACCATTATAGATCCGTTTATCGGAAAATATTCTCTGATCAAGGTGAATTCCGGCGTAATCAAGACGGACGACGTGCTCTATAATGTGGACAGTGAAGTGGAAGAAAAGATAGGCAAGGTTTACGTGATGCAGGGAAATAAACCCATTGAGGTCAAGGAACTGCATGCGGGCGATGTGGGCGCGCTGGCCAAGCTGACCGACGCCAGGACAGGAAACAGCCTTTCCACCAAAGCGACGCCCATCAAGTACGGCAAATTCGAAATTTCCACGCCTTATACGTATCTGCGCTACAGGCCCAAGAATAAGTCCGATGTGGATAAGATTTCCCAGGCTCTGCAGAAGATCACGCAGGAGGATCTGACCCTGAAGACGGTAAATGATGCCGCCAACCGTCAGACACTGCTTTACGGTATGGGCGACCAGCATCTGGAGATCGTGGCCAGCAGGCTCCTGAACGAGTACAAGGTGGACGTGGAGATGCTGCGGCCCAAGATTGCCTACAAGGAGACGATCCGGAAGAGTTCCGATGTGGAATATAAGTATAAGAAACAGACCGGCGGACACGGACAGTACGGACATGTAAAGATGCGTTTTTCGCCGTCAGACGATCTGGAGACGGCATATGTGTTTGAACAGGAAGTAGTGGGAGGCGCCGTGCCCAAGAACTATTATCCTGCTGTGGAGAAGGGCTTGCAGGATTCCGTGGTGAGAGGTCCCATGGCGGCTTATCCGGTGGTGGGTGTGAAAGCGGTGCTGTATGACGGCTCCTATCATCCGGTGGATTCCTCCGAGATGGCATTTAAGATGGCGGCTATCCAGGCGTTCAAGAAAGGCTTTATGGAGGCGCATCCCGTGCTGTTAGAGCCCATTGCTTCCCTGAAAGTGACAGTGCCTGACAGCTATACGGGCGATGTTATGGGAGATCTGAACAAGCGCCGCGGCAGAGTGCTGGGCATGAATCCGGTGGCGGGCGGCAAACAGACCATCGAGGCCGATATTCCCATGAGCAGCCTCCACGGCTATTGCACGGATCTGCGCTCCATGACGGGCGGCCGGGGCGTGTACTCCTATGAGTTCGCCAGATATGAGCAGGCTCCCGGCGATGTACAGGAGGCGGAGATCGCTGCCAGAGCGGAGAAAGTGGCTGCAAACGGTGCGGACGAGTAACAGGAGAAATATTTGTGATGCCTGATGAATGTTTTTCTTGACAGTTTCGGGCAGAAGAGTTTAAAATAATGCCAGTTGGCCCTTTCGTCTCTGAGAGAGACGGAAGGGCTGTTTTAAAATGAGATACACACGGAAAGGAAAGAGAAAAATGGCGGAACCTTACAATCACAGAGAAGTGGAAGAAAAATGGCAGGCTGTCTGGGATGATGAGAAAGCCTTTCAGACATCGGACGATTATACGAAACCGAAGTATTATGCTCTGGTGGAGTTTCCGTATCCTTCGGGACAGGGACTTCATGTGGGACATCCCAGGCCGTATACGGCGCTGGATATCGTGGCGAGAAAGAGAAGAATGCAGGGGTATAACGTGCTTTACCCCATGGGGTGGGATGCTTTCGGGCTTCCCACGGAGAACTATGCCATCCAGAATCACATTCATCCCAGAATCGTGACCAGAAACAATGTGGAGCGTTTTAAGAAACAGCTGCACTCTCTGGGTTATTCTTTTGACTGGGACAGGGAAGTCAACACCACCGATGTGGAATATTACAAGTGGACACAGTGGATTTTTCTGAAACTGTTCCATGCGGGACTGGCATATAAGACGGAGATGCCCATCAACTGGTGTACATCCTGTAAGGTGGGACTGGCAAACGAGGAAGTGGTAAACGGCGTCTGCGAGAGGTGCGGCAGCGAGGTCGTCCGAAAGGTAAAGAGCCAGTGGATGCTGAAAAT
>JAAVAG010000099.1 GCA_014804185.1 Lachnospiraceae bacterium | reverse complement strand
TTTGTCTTGGACTCCACCAGTCCGTCAACATCTTTCACATATTTATCCGTCATCTTCTGCAGGGCGTCTCCAAGCTGCTTTACCTCGTCCTCGGAGACATCTTCCTTTGTCAGTTTTTTAAAGGCGTCGTTTCCGTCCCTGCGGATATTGCGAATGGCAACCTTTCCCTCCTCGCCTTTCTTCCTTACCTCTTTTACCAGTTCTTTTCTGCGCTCCTCCGTGACTTCCGGAAATACCAGCCGGATCACGCTTCCGTCGTTGGAGGGGGTAATCCCGATATCCGAAGCCATGATGGCTTTCTCAATGACCTTGATCAGGGACTTCTCCCAGGGGGCAATCTGGATCATTCTGGCCTCCGGCACGGTGACGTTGCCCACCTGCTGAATCGGTGTAGGCGTCCCATAGTAATCTACACGCAGCTTATCCAGCACGTGCGGGTTTGCCCGGCCCGCGCGGAGCGTGGCGAGATCCGCCTCCAGAAAATCATATGTCTTCTTCATTTTGTCCTCATACTGCCGTAATCTCTCGTCCATAGTACTCCTCCATTTCTGCATGCATCTTTGCATAATCCTTTTAAACGGTTATTTTGGTGCCGCTGAACTTTCCGTTCATTGTATTTACAATGCTGTTCTCTTCATTTAGCCCGAACACCCACATGGGCATTTTATTATCCCTGGCCAGAATGGAAGCCGTCATATCCACCGCCTGGAGATTTTGGGCGATCACCTGATCTATGGTGATCTCATCATATTTGACAGCCTCCGGATTTCGGGAGGGATCGTCGCTGTAAACGCCGTCAATGGATTTCGCCAGCAGGATCACATCCGCGTCCACCTCTATGGCCCTGAGCACCACGCCCGTATCCGTGGAAAAATAGGGATGCCCTGTGCCGCCCGCAAAGAAAACCACCATCCCCTTGGCAAAATACTTGTTCGCCCTGTCCTTTGAAAAAAGCTTGGTGAAAGTGCCGCACTCAAAAGGCGTGAGAATGTTGGTCTGCATCCCGACGCTGCGGAAGATCTCCGATACATAAATACAGTTCATCACCGTGGCAAGCATCCCGATCTGATCCGCCTTTGTGCGGTCGATATTTTCGCTGGAACGCCCCCGCCAGAAATTACCGCCGCCGATTACGATTCCTGCCTGTATGCCGTCCTCCGTAAGCTGCTTTACCTGCAGCGCTACTCTTCTCACGGTTTCTTCGTCAAACCCTGTCTTTTTCTCACCGGCCAGCGCTTCGCCGCTCAGTTTCAGCATAATTCTCTTCATGTCAATCCTCCGTCGCTTCCTGTGTCTGACTTCCTATATCTTCAGAGCCCTCATTTTCCTTCTCATCAGAAACCTTAACGTGCTGGACCGGTCTGGTATTTCCGGTAATCGGAAGAATCACCGTATCCTCCATGGACAGGATTTCCTCCAACAGACGGGGCAATGCTTCCACCGTGGTCGGCCTGCCCGAGGCATCATGCATCAGGATCACCGATGTCTTGTAGTTTTTTTTCAGTCCGTCCATACAGTTTTTCACGATCTCATCCGCGCTTAAAGTCCGCGCGGCGGCATCCCCCGACGCTACGTTCCAGTCAAAGTATACGACTCCCTGTTCATTCAGCCAGTCGATATATTCCCGCATCTCCAGTTTCCGTGCTTTCAACTTATTGGAACTGCCTCCCGGGAAACGATAGACCATGCTCTTTACTCCGGTCACTTCATACAGATAGTCCTGCAGCTTTGTAAAATCCTCCGCAAATGATTCCACAGACCCGTAGACCTCATCATATTTATGAGTATAGGAATGCATCGCCAGAGTGTGTCCCTCCTCCACAATACGCACAAGAGCTTCCCTGGAACGCTGGTCTGTCTTGCCTATCA
Source organism: Lachnospiraceae bacterium (assembly GCA_014804185.1). Lineage (GTDB taxonomy): Bacteria > Bacillota > Clostridia > Lachnospirales > Lachnospiraceae > Acetatifactor. The sequence goes on along the minus strand of JAAVAG010000099.1, from coordinate 3,577 downwards.
CGAAAAAGGTTGCCTTTACATCATACTCCGCAAGAATGTCCAGAATTTTGTCCGTATTGGAACTGGGACCGTCGTCGAAAGTAAGATATATCTTTCTGATGTTTTCATCCAGTTCGAGATCCGAATCCACCTGAGCCTCCTCTGGAATCGTCTCCACCTGCAGCGGCTCCTGCTGCCTGTCGGAATTATCCCCTTCCGCAGCATCCGAGCCGCTGTTCTCTGTATCCTCCACATCAGCCTCGGATTTCTTTTGTGACGTCATTTCCTCATTTCGGGCAGATTGCTCTTCCAGCAGACTTTTCAGTTCTCCTACATCCTCTTCCAGTCTGCCCACCTGAAACATCAGAAAAATGCACAGTGAGACAGAACACAAAAGAGATACGGCCAGGAAAACAACGCCTGCTTTTTTCAGCCATCCAGCCTGCTTCTGCCTGTCCCCGCTGTCCGCTTCGCACATATCAATTTCCCTTACTTTCTCGCTTTATTCTTTTTCAGTATAACATATCCTGCGTTGTTGTGGAAGAAAAAAATCTCAGCCCTCCACGATCAAATATCTGCCGTCGCCGATATCGAACACCTCATCAGCATCCAAAATTTCTTCGCCGGAGGCTCCCTCCACGTCAATCCCTTCCTCCTCAAAGAAATCAATTACCTCCTGCACGGAATCCACAACCACAGCCATGCACTCTTCCAGAAAGGCTTCCGCCTCCTCCATAGTGTCCACCACCGGATCAGGAAACAGCTGAGACTGGTTCTTCAGAAAACATCTCACTACAGCGTCATCAAATTCATGCATACCTTTAACCTCCAATACAAAATTTGTGTGTTCATGTTAATCCCTAACCCCATAATATGCATTCTGCGGCACGTAGTCAAGTAGCTGGAGCGGATTTTCCAAGATTACATCCGCATGATTTTCTTCCAGTAGAGCTTCCAGGGAGACTGTCAGTGTGCCATCCAGATCAAAAATAACCGCTTTTACCATATTGTCCGCATCTCCCTGCATAACCGTGCCACCGGCAGACCTACCACATTGTTATAGTCTCCCTGGATTCGTTCCACAAACAGAGCGCCCTTTCCCTGTATGCCATAAGCGCCGGCCTTGTCCATCGGCTCTCCGGTCTGCACATAAGCTTCGATCTCTTCGTCTTCCAGCGGGTAAAAGGTCACTTCCGTACACACATGAAATGTCCGAATCTTCTCTTCGCCCGCTCTCCGGCTGCACAGGGTCACACCCGTATATACCCGGTGAACCGCCCCCTGCAGTTTTTTCAGCATCACAAAAGCCTCATCCCCGCTTCTGGGCTTACCCATAATCTGTCCGTCATATTCCACAATCGTATCCGCGCCGATCACAAGAATATCCTCACAGGTTCTCCCCTGGCTTTCAAATATGTCAAGCGCCTTGATCCGGGAGAGTTCCTCGGCCCTCTCAAAGGGCTGTCCGGCGTCTGTTTTCTCCTCCCGGGTGCTGGGGATAATTTCAAAATGCAGCCCGGCTTTCTCTAACAATTCTTTCCTCCTTGGAGAGGAGGATGCCAAAATAATCCTACTCATGATGTTTCTCGGGAATAAATACCCTGCCCACTGTCCTTTCCTTTTTTTCCTCCGCGCTTAGCATAGCTTCCCTGCAGAAAGCGTCCTGGGCACAGAAAGTTTCCCTGCCCCTTCTGTCCACACGCTCATAACTGCCGTCCGGCTTCAGAACCTGCGCCTTGACCGTATCGTGAAGAAGATTGTGCAGGATATGCATCAGTTCTTCTTTCAGGCTCTCTTTCTCCACCGGGAAAAGAATTTCCACACGTCTTTCCAGATTCCGCGGCATCCAGTCCGCGCTGGCACAGTACACATCCTCGCAGCCGTCGTTCTGAAAATAAAAAATACGGCTGTGCTCCAGGAAATTGCCCACGATGGAGCGCACGGATATGTTTTCGCTGACCTTTGGTATTCCCGTCTTCAGGCAGCAGATTCCCCTGACAATCAGATCAATCTTTACGCCTGCTGCACTGGCCTCATAAAGCGCGGCTATCACATCGGCATCGCAAAGCGCGTTCATTTTGGCGATAATTCTCGCCTCCCTGCCGGCCAGCGCATGCTGCCGCTCTCTGTCGATCAGATACAAAAATTTTTCTTTCAGCCAGAGCGGGGCAAGACTCAGACGATTCCAGTGCAGCGGCTCCGAATATCCCGAAAGCATATTAAATACCGCAGTGGCATCCTCGCCAATGGTTTCCCTGCATGTAAACAGTCCGATGTCTGTGTAAAGTTTTGCCGTGGCGTCATTGTAATTTCCTGTCCCCAGATGGACATATCTGCGGATCCCGTCTTCCTCCCGTCTGACTACCAGTGTGATTTTACTGTGCGTCTTTAAGCCCACCAGTCCGTAGATGACATGGCAGCCCGCTTTCTCCAGCATTCTGGCCCAGACGATATTATGTTCCTCGTCAAACCTTGCTTTCAGTTCCACCAGAACGGAAACCTGCTTTCCGTTCTCCGCCGCCTGCGCCAGCGCGGCAATGATGGGAGAATTGCCGCTGACCCGATACAAAGTCTGCTTGATGGCCAGTACATCCGGATCCACCGCCGCCTGCCGGATAAAATCCACAACCGGGGCAAACGTCTGATAGGGATGATGCAGCAGGATATCGCCTCTGCGGATCTCATCGAACAGATTACAGCCTGCCGGAAGTCTGGGAACCGGCTGCGGGACATGGGGCCTGTTTTTCAGATGCTCAAATCCATCCAGACCGTACATCTCCATCAGAAACGTCAGATCCAGAGGACCGTCTATCTCATAAATCTCCTGCTCCTCGATAGAAAGTTCCCTTTTCAGAATACTCAAAAGACGTTTGTCGATGCCGTTTTCCACCTCCAGCCGGATGGTCTGTCCCCATTGTCTCTTTTTCAGCTGTTTTTCGATTTCCTTGAGCAGGTCCGCCGCCTCATCCTCCTCGATCAGCAGATCCGCGTTTCTCATAATACGAAAATGATAGGCGCACACAATGTCATAGTTCAGGAAAAGCTTGTGTATATTCCGCTCTATGACCTCCTCCAGCAGAATGATTCTTTTCTCCTCCCCCTTACCCGGCACAGAAACGATTCTGGGCAGGACGCTTGGTACCTGAACCGTGGCAAATTCCAGTTCTCCTTTTCCCTCTTTTTTGGTTACAAGCGCCCCGATGTTCAGCGTCTTGTTTCGGATCAGAGGAAACGGTCTGGAGGAATCCACCGCCATGGGGGTCAGCACGGGATACACATTTTTTTCAAAGTAATGATCCACATACGCCGCCTCATCCCCGGAAAGTTGCTCATGGGTGCGTATGACACGAAGACCGTTCTGCCCCAGAAGAGGCACCAGAGAGCGGTTATATGTAGAATACTGCATATTTACCAGCTCGTGGATTTCCTGATCCAGACATGCAAGCTGCTGCTGCGGAGTCATTCCGGCAATATCACATTTTGTATATCCGGCGTGAACGGCGTCTTTCAGCGTCGCGACACGGATCATAAAAAATTCATCCAGATTGGATGCCGTAATACTCAAAAATTTCAACCGTTCAAACAGAGGAATATTTTT
>JAAVAG010000098.1 GCA_014804185.1 Lachnospiraceae bacterium | reverse complement strand
CTGCATCTCATTGATGCCGTTCTCCGCATGGACACACACCGGAAAAGCGGTCTTTAACAGACGGTGCAGTTCTCTCCAGTCAATCACCGTCTCAAATTCTATGCGTCTGCTCTCTGCCGCCAGACGGATATACTGTGTAAAGTCGGATTCTCCAATCTGTCCGGTCACTTTCAGTACTCCCGCAAGCCTTTCTCCGCAGATTTCCACGCGGGCATCCCGCAGCGCCTCCACCTCCTGGAAGACATAGGGAGAATCGATATCCCAGGCGTCGAACAGGCGCGGAACATCCTTGAACATGCGCAGGTGATTCAAAGGCTGCGCCGCAAACTCTCTGCCGGAAGCTTTCAGCACAAAGGAAATCGCTTCCCCTTTTCCGTTTATAACCGCACGCACCAGTCCGTTCTCCAGAACAAATCCCTCCGCGCTCTCATAAACCTTAACGCCCGTAGTTTCGCTGGTCTGATTCTGCTCCTGCGCGGGCACAAGAGAAACCGCTCCACAGGAGGGAACGCTCACAAGGGCCTGCACCTTTCCGCCCGCCGTCTGCACGGGTACGCTCTGTCCCGCCGCGGTCCTGGCCCCCGCCGCAAACCTCTCCGGCAGTTCCACCAGCGATTGCCGCGCAAAACTCAGCGAATTCCATATGGTGACGGCATCTCCTTTCCGTGGGCAGGCATCGGTGCACTGACTGCAGCTTCCGTTGCCTGCCAGCGTCTCCAGCGCTCTGTTTTTCATATCCTCCGCGCCGGTCTGAATCCCCCGGTGCGCTTCCTCCGCTTCCACATAGACTCTGGCGATGCTGGATCCCGGCAGGATATCGTGGAACTGGTGCAGGAGAAGCTGCTTCCAGAGCGCATCCGCCCGGGGAAGATCATACTCCAGCCCGCATTTTGACGCCAGAGCGCTCCACAGTTCCATCTCCCGCAGCGCCAGTTCGCTGCGCCGGTTGTTCTGCTTGATCATGGCCTGAGTGGTATAGGTTCCCCTGTGGGCGCTGAAATACAGTTCCCCCACATAGGTATTGACCGGCTTTCCCATCTCCTCCATATCATGGAAAAATTCCGCGGGGCCCGCCATTTTGATTTTTACGCTGCCCTCCAGATCTTCCTGTCTTCTGGCATACTCAATAAAGTCCCTGGCCGGACCGCCGCCGCCGTCCCCATAGCCAAACGGCATCAGGAAAGCATCCAAATCCTGCAGTTGCGTGCGCTCTTTCCAGATCCGGTTAGCCATAGCCGGTTCCGTGCGGTAAGTATAACTGGTGGGCAGGAAAGAAATCACGCTGGAGCCGTCCATTCCCTCCCAGTTGAAATAATGATAAGGGAACTGTTCTCCCTCATTATAAGACCAGAAAATCTTCTGTGTGACCAGATATTTCACGCCGCATCCCTTCAAAATCTGCGGGAGAGCCGCCGTATAGCCGAATGTATCAGGCAGCCACAAGACTTCGCTGTCCACGTCAAACTCTTCCTTATAATATCGCTTGCCGTGCACAAGCTGCCGGATCAGCGCTTCGCCGCCGGTCATATTGGTATCTGGTTCCACCCACATGGCGCCGTCCGCGATCCACTGTCCGCTCTTTACCGCTTCCTTGATTCTGGCAAACAGTTCGGGATAATATTTTTTACACATCTCATAGGATGCAGGCTGACTCTGGATAAACTTATACTCCGGATACTCCTCAATCAGACGAAGCTGCGCTGCAAAGGTTCTCTCCGTCTTGCGGTAAGTCTCCGCCATGGGCCACAGCCATGCCAGATCCAGATGCGCGTTTCCCACAGCGTAAAACACAGGCATGGTGGAGCCGTTCTTCGCCTCCATCACGGGGCGCAGCGCCTCCCTCGCCTCCCTGTAGGAAGCAATGCGCTTCTCCCTGGGCTGTTCAAAATCCACAATCAGGGTAAACTGCTCCAGCGCCTTTGCGACTTTCGCCGCGCGCAGCGACGTTTCCTCCAGCGTCTCCAGCAGTTTGTTCAGCGTATCCACATCCATATAGAGCTGATATGCGTCTTCATTCCAGATACCGTAGGTGCATCTGCCCAGAACTCTTCTCCTGCCCTCCACTGCCGGATCCACGTATGCGCCGGGCAAAACCGGGCCCGTAACGCATCCGCCTTCAGGCGAATCGGGATAAAAGTGTCCCGCGTAGGTCTCCATTAAGATGTCCATATGCTCCCCGCCCTCCGCGCAGGCCGTGAGCACATTGTCCTCCATAAAATGATGCGGCGCGTCTACCCATGACGCCCGATAGGTGCCGAAAGCCTTTCCGTTTACAAACAGCGTCGTTTCCCCGTCAGGCTGCAGATTCAGCACGATTCTCTGTCCCTTTGCTTTCTCCGGCAGGGTAAAGTCGCCTCTAAACCAGCAGTACTCCCATATTTTCCCCCAGGTAAAGCCCGGACTTACCGGCTCGAAAGCGCCCTGCTGCGCCTGCTTGGGCGTCAGATACTCCATGGTTCGGAACGCCTCCCAGGAGATCTCCCCCAGCGGTTCATACAGATCATCCTTCAATGTGCGGATCCAATGTCTGATCCTGTCTCTCCACTCTGAATGCATCAATTTCATCTCGTCTTCTCCTTTTTGCTTATTGATTGAAACATTGATTCCTTTTCTATCCAAATGTGAAATGCGCAGTCCGCTCTCCCAAGAGCCACGGGAACATGCCACTGCAGAGCATAGACTTTCTCGTTAAATCCCTGATGATTGCTGTGGTCATACTCCCGAATGATCACCCCGGACGGATCTGCCCCGTCTATGGAAAGCACCGCCCGGATTTTCCCCGCCTCCAGTACAATGCCCTCCCGCGCGATAGCCGGGCGGATCTGCGTCACAAGATTCTCCACAACTTCCTGCGCTTTTGGTTGTTCTTTGGTCTCCTTCACACCGAAACCGCTCTGCACGCCGCCTCTTTCCCCCGGAAACCAGATGGAATCCCGGACCAGAAGCCGCCCGGTCACAAGATCAAATTGAAAAGTTCTTTCAAATCTCTCCAGTAATCCCCCGGGGTAAGCCCGGGCCAGTTCCATCTCCACGCTGCCGTCCTCATCTGCCCGAAAGCCGCTGCAGCAATATTCTCTCCCGGCGCGCTGTTCCTCTCCCGCGATCACGGGTACGCTGTGCCCAAGGGAACGATTGCACAGAATATCGTATCTTCCGGCCCCAAAATACTCTTTCGTGTATTCCCCGGCCCCCAGATCCGTAAACAGCATCACGCCGCCCGCCTCATAGATAAAATGTCCGATATCATTGTGATTATGGGTCTCCCCGTTATGTCCTCCCTTGCAGGCAAATCCCACGCCGGACGCCGCATTCCCGATGCACCACTGTGCGGAGGGCAGAACATGAAAACTGCTGCCGCCGGACCAGCCAGAGCCGCCGGACCTACCTGCGCTGCCGCATCTGCAGCCTTTGGCAGGCTGCCGCTCCCCCACAGGTCGCTGTACTGCATTTCCGTGATCCCCCGCTGTCCGCTCCAGATATTGCGCCGTCTCCTCCAGATCCATCCTCAGGGCAGCAAACCGGTAGCATGGATCTCCATGCAGCCCTGTTGCATTGGGCAACCCTGCTGCACTTAGCAGCCCTGCTGCATCGGGCGCCCCTGTTGCATGAGAATATCCCACGTCTTCTGGTATCATACCCGGAAAAATCCCCTCCCCCGTGCCGAAAGCCGCTGCAAGAGCGCAGCATAAACCCACGCGGAACGTCTCCCTGCTGCTTCCGTCGGAAAAACTGATACTCCCGCCGTCCCCGAAAAAGCACTTGGCCGGAAACTGTGCCATGCTGAAACGCTTGTCCCTCCGGCTCTCCTCAAACCTGCCCCATTTCCCGCAGAGCAGATCTCTCTGTCCATCTGTATAAATATATAACTCTCTTGCAAAATTGACAAAATAGGTCATGCCGTATGTATAATACCCCAGCCCCTCCATGCATGCCCCATCCTCCGCAAAGCCGTCCACATAGGAGATGAGGGATTCACAGATTCTGTCCAGGCAGGCTTCCAGGCGCTGCCTCTCCTCCCGCATCAGGTGCAGGCAGACGCTGCCGATGGAGCCCGCGCACACGGCGTTCCAGTTATGTCCCGCTCCCTCCCAGATTCCGTACGGAACCGGAGCGGAAAAAAAGGGGTTTAGCACTCTGCGCCGGATATTGTCCAGAATAAGCCGCTTCAGCGCCTCCGGCAGCTGCCCTGCCAGCCTGTCCGACAGCAGCGCCAGCGTCTGCGCCGTCTCGCAGGCAAACAGATCCACCGTAATCCGCCAGTCCGCTTCTTTCCGGTTTACATGGGCGGGCAGCGCCCAGCACTCCTCCCCGCAGATCTCCTCCATAACATGAATCAGTTTATTCAGGTATGGCTCCGAAACTTTCCCCTGCTCCCTGTACTGCCACAGTGCCCGAAGACCAAAGACTGCCAAAAACTTCCTGCGCGCAAAATAGACATCCTCATACCGCAGTCTGTTTCCGGTCTTTTCAAACAGGCTGAACAGTTCCTCCGTCACCTCAGGCATATCCTCATCCGCAAGCTGCTCCGCCGCCCGGACGATCTCCCGCTTGTATTCAGTCAGAAAATCCCTCAGTTTTTCTGTCAGCATCTCTTTTTTCTCCCTGTTCTTTTGCTTGTCCTGTCGGACCGCGCCGCTTTTGCCCCTTTACGGAGAGAGCAGTTCATACTGCATCCATTCATATTTCAGTCTGCTTCCCTCCGCAATTTCAGGCGGCAGCAGCGCCCGCGCCACCAGTTTCAGATCCTCTGACGAAATGTCCGTCCGTTTCAGCCTGGCATAGTCCCCGTCGATCTCCGTCACTTCATAATACCACGTCTCCATCCGTTTTTCCTCCTTTCCCTGAAATCTACTGTCAGAGATTTTTCCTCTCCAGCCTGTCCATAATGCCGTCCACATCCACCCCCGGATGGGTCAGATACATCCTGCAGACCTGCTGCGCGAACTCCTCATCCACATGGCTTCGCGCCGCGATTTCCGCGGTTCCTCTGCCTGCGTCCACATCCCGGATGATCCTGCGGATCAGTTCGTACATATCCCGATCCGACAATTCGGATAGTTCTTTCTGCACAGGCTCACTCTGCAGAAGGTCGATCCGCTCCGTCTCAAAACGATGTTCCTTCGGAAAGAGCGTCAGCACCATCATGGTAACCGGCTGGCGGAATCTTCTCGGGCCGCAGCTTCCCGGATTCAGATATACCGCATCCGCCGTATGGCTTACTTCATATTTATGGGAATGTCCGTAAATTATGATATCGATTCCGGCGAGATCCTCTCTGATCTGCTTTTTATTGTGCACCATATAGATCCGAAATCCGAAAAGTTCCGTTTCCAGCTCCCGCGGAAGTTTCTTCGCCCACTGCCTGTCCACATTGCCCCGGACAACATGGGCAGGACAGATTTTATTCATCTGATCTATCACTTCCTGCGAACCCGCATCCCCCGCGTGCAGCGCCGCCTCGCAGGTTTTAAGCACCGCGGCGGCTTCCGGCCTTAAAATACCATGCGTATCCGATAAAACAGCGATCCTGTGCGTCTCCATTTTCCGCCTCCTATCCGACAGTTCAGACCACGCTCTGTCGAAAAATCACTATGTTCTGTCAAAATGATAAAATGGCTCCGTCTCCCGGTTTCTGAACTCATGCTTCTCATAATATCCGATCAGTTCTCCGGCTTCGTCCCGCAGCGCTGCCATATACACATCCTTATTTTCTTTTTCATTGTAGGAAGTATAGATCAGATTGTGCGTGCTGCTCTCGCGGAACCAGTCCACAACTTTTTGTATCATCTCCCGTGACGAATCCCCATGGCAGTCCAGTAGATTCTTTCCAATCAAAGCCGCTCCTCCCCGCCTGGCATACCGCTCTGCGGCGGCCGGATTCATATAAATGATCTCATGCTCCGGACTGCATACCACCACGGCGCACCTGTCCGTCTCCGCCATACTCCTGAAATAGGGATTCAGATCTCTCCCCGATCCTTTCTGTTCCATTTCCGCTTCCTCCCGCCTCTTATCCGTTTAAAAACGCATCCATCACATTGACGCCCCGGGCCATCTGCCAGATGGCGTCAATTTCTTTTCTCATATAACTCTCCAACTGGCCGACTTCCTCGTCGGAATATCCCCGCCGGGACATGATCCTGCACTCCGGGATCCTGCCCTCCGCCTGCTTTCCCTCCTCCGAAAAGGAGACAAAAGCATATTTTTTCCCATCTTTTTGAAAAATCTGCGTAACAGACATTTTCACTCCGTCCTGCATTTCGTTTCCTCCATGTTGTTTATCTGTCCTATTTTACCATATAATCGGCGTTCTACCTAGAATTTTTTTCATTTAAGGTTTTTGTAAGATTTTTGTAACTTTCATTTAAGAAAGCTTTTTTATAATACACGTAATCATTACCGCTGCAAGGAGGGATCCCTATGAAAAATTTTTCAAAAATCTTATATCGGCTTTTACTGCTGGCCAGTCTTTTTACGGCCTGCGGAAAGGCTGACGAGAAACCCCCTGACGCGCCCGCCGCAGAGGAGGCTGACTATATCTATGTATCGAAAGAAATTTCCGCACCCGCCGGCAGCTATTCCAACAGCTTTCAGACCGACGGAGGCTACTTATATTATAGCATGTACAGCGCACTGTACAGAATTCCTCTGGATGGAGAAATATCTTTTGATAACAGACAGCTTGTTTCCACCGTTTCGGGAGACGCCCTTCTCACCGGTTATACGCTGGACGACGGCGGAGATATTTATCTCCTTGTTCAGAATATCTCTTATGGAACAGACTATTCTGCCGTCTACAGAGGCGGCACTCTCATCAGACAGACGGAGACGGGCGACAAGATCTATGAACTTGCGCTTCCGGACATTCACACTCCGGCGAATTCCTCGCGCTGTCTGGCGGCCGGTAAGGAAGGACAGGTTTTTCTGCTGGCAGAGGACGGCATCCATGTGTTCGACGCGGAGGGCAATTTCCTCACCAGAATATCCACCGATGGCTGCAAGCCGCAAGATCAGGGAGGAAATGAAAATCTTCTGACAGGAGAGGCAGGCAGGATCTACTATCTGGTCTGCAACGATTACTCCTCTCCCTCCGCCATCTACGAGATCACAGGAAGCGGTACGCCGCAGCTTACCAGAAGAGACGAAATCCTGAATGATATAGACGATTTACGTTTCACCTTCTTTAGCAGCAGCGGCGGCCTGTTGTGCGGCAGAGAGGACGGCAGCCTGTATGAATACAGCGAGTCGGACACAGTCTGGCACCAGGTACTCCGCTGGCAGGACAGCAGTCTGTCCATGGACGTCAGCGAAGTCACCCGACTCACACCTGATACTCTGCTGGTATACTACACTTCCTATGAG
>JAAVAG010000097.1 GCA_014804185.1 Lachnospiraceae bacterium | reverse complement strand
CCCTGCCAGCAGTGAAGCGCCACCGGAATCCCTTTTAATGTTTCGATAGCTGCATCCGTATCCACTCCTATGGATGCATACATTTTTCTGGCTGCATCATAACTTTCTTTTCTGTCCATTTTTCCCTTTCTGCCCTCAGAGCCAAAGTCAATCATCTATTTTTTATTTTAAAGTGTACAAAACCGGGCGTCAACTGTTTTTCATGCCGCTTAAAACCGGCTGTTTTTCATGTCGCATAAAGCAGGCTTCATCCACCCTGCCGGGATTCTTTTCTAATGCACAGGACGCCGGTCAGATCGGCCAGAATCCAGCCGATGGGAATCGCACACCAGATACCGATCTCTCCTATGGGCGGTATGGGAGCCAGCAGATAGGCGAGAAGTACTCTGGTGCCAAGTGAGATAACCGTCAGTACAATGGACATTTCCGGCTTTCCGATTCCGCGGAAATATCCGTACAGCAAAAACAAAACGCCTATTCCGCAGTAGCAGGCCCCCTCAATGCGCAGATAACAGACGCCTTTGGCAATTATCTCCGTCTCGGAGGCTCTGACAAATATCTGCATCAGGCTTGCCGCAGAGACAAACACTGCCGCGGAAATAATCAGACAAAAAAGAACGGATATACGAATCGCCGCTCTGGTTCCTTCTTTTACCCGCTCTCCCTTTCCGGCTCCATGATTCTGGGATATAAAAAGCGAAAAAGCATTGCCAAACTCCTGCGCTGGCATATAGGCAAAAGAATCGATTTTTACCGCCGCGGCAAACGCCGCCATAACCGCAGGTCCAAAGCTGTTGACCAGCCCCTGGATCATCAGAATGCCGAAATTCATGACAGACTGCTGAATACATGACGCCGTAGAGAAACGCACAATCTCAGATACCGTCTCTCTCTCCACACGCAGCTGTTTTCTGCCCGGACGAAGAGATTTTTCATGGAACCATGTATAGATTCCGATGCCGACGCCCGAAAAGCACTGTGCCGCCACCGTTGCGGCCGCCGCACCCGCAATTTCCCATTCAAACCTCATCACAAACAACAGATCCAGACCAATATTCAAAACCGCTGAGATACCCAGAAAACAGAGCGGAACAAACGAATTTCCCAACGCTCTGAGCAGATATGCAAAAAAATTATAGAGGAACACAAAAAAGATCCCCCAGAAGACGATCCATACATATTCCCGCATCATGCCGGTGATTTCTGCCGGCACCTGCATGACTTTCAGAATCACATCCACAAGCAGCAGAGCCAGCGCGCTTAGCACAACCGCAATACCGCCTGTAAAGCCAAAAGAGACAACAAGGCTTTTTCTCAGGCTCCGCAGATCTCTTCGCCCGTATTGCAGAGAAAATACCGCGCCGCTCCCCATGCACAGACCAATCAGTATGGAGGTCAGAAAAGTCATCAGCGTATAAGCGGATCCCACTGCCGCCAGTGCATCCGCTCCCAGGTATTTGCCCACAATCAGCGTATCCGCAATATTATAGCATTGCTGCAGCAGATTTCCCACAATCATGGGACCTGCAAACGCCAGCATGGTTCTTGCTACATTTCCTGTTGTTAAATCCTTATTCATACGTTTCTACTGACAGAATGGATTATATTTTTTCTCATGTCCTACGGTGGTGCTGTCTCCATGTCCCGGGTACAATTTTACCTCATCAGGCAGCGTGAAGAGTTTTTCTTTGATAGAACGGATCAGGCGGCTGCTGTCGCCGGTGGGAAAATCTGTGCGCCCCACGGACTCCAGAAAAATGGTATCCCCGCATACTGCAAAGCCGCCCTCTTCAAAATAATAACAGCAGCTTCCCGCCGTATGGCCGGGCGTTGCGATCACCTGAAAAGTGACATCCGCCAGCGTAAGCTGATCTCCGTCTTTCACATACACATTGGGCCTGATCGTGCAGGCTCGGCCCGCCATATCAGAGACATTTGCCTGCGCACTCTCACACAGAACTCTTTCTTCCTCCAAAGCATAAATCTTGGCCCCGGTGAGTTTTCTGAGGTCGTTTGCTCCCCACATATGATCAAAATGAGCGTGGGTAAGCAGGATCGCCTGAATGCGAAACCCCTTTTCACTCATTTTCCGGTAGATCTGATCCCCGTGATCCGCAGGATCCACAAAGATCACATCCTGACTTCCCTCTCGATAGATCAGATAACAATTGGTGCCGTAACCGCCTATCACCATGCGCCCTATTTTTACTCCTGCCATCGGTTCCTTTCCTTTCTGTCAGCCTGTCGTTCTCTCAATATCCACTACGCTCTCAATGGTCTGTATCTTTCCGATCACCCGGTTCAGTTCCTCCCTGCTGCTGACCTCAAAAGAAGTCTGCAGAGTAGCCAGCCCCTGTTTATTGGTTCTGGTGTTCATGGAGAGAATATTGATATTTCTCTCTGTCAGCGTCTTGGAGATATCCGCCAGAAGTCCCTTGCGGTTGTTTGCGTAAATATTAATCTCCGCAAAATATTTTTCTTCCTCAGCCCCGTTCTCCGGCGCCTGCCAGTCCGCCTCAATCAGGCGCGCCCGCTCGATCTCCGGAAGATTCAGAACATTGATGCAGTCTGTCCGGTGTATCGTGATGCCCCTGCCTCTGGTGACAAAGCCAACAATCTCATCCCCGGGTACAGGGGAACAGCACTTGGAAAATCGCACGGACACATCCGTGATCCCTTTGACAGTAATGCCGCTTCTGGCTCTCACGGTCACCGCCTTTGAACCTGTTCCGCTCTCGGCGATACTGGCCAGCACTTCCTCGTTGGTAAGCGTCTTCTTGTGATCCCGGTCATAATACTCCAGCATTTTGTTGATGATCTGCCCTTCCTTCAGCCCGCCGTGGCCGATGGCGGCAAGTACGGAATCCCAGTCTCGGAACCCATATTTCCCCATAATGCCGTTCATATATTCCGTTTTCATCAGATCCGGCATGTTGATGCCTTTTGCCTTGCAGTAAGCCGTCAGCATCTCCTTGCCCTTGATGATGTTGTCCTCTTTCAGCTGATTCTTGAACCACTGATTGATCTTGTTTTTGGCCTGTGTGCTCTTGGCCACGTTCAGCCAGTCCCTGCTGGGGCCTTTGGAATTCTGCGAGGTGATGATCTCAACCCGGTCCCCGTTTTTGAGTTCATAGTCGATGGTCGCCAGCTTGCCGTTTACCCTGGCGCCGACCATTCTGTTTCCCACCGCGCTGTGGATACAGTAGGCAAAGTCGATCGGGGTGGAACCTGCAGGCAGATTTTTCACATCCCCGCTGGGAGTAAAACAATACACATTGTCGGAAAACAGATCCAGATCGCTCTTTAATAGGGTCATAAACTCCCTGTTATCGGAATTATCCCTCTGCCACTCCAGAATCTGACGCAGCCAGGTCAGCTTTGCCTCCTCCTGGTTTTCCACTTTTTTGCCGTCGGACGCGTCTTTGTACTTCCAGTGCGCGGCGATACCGTACTCGGCGGCCTTGTGCATCTCAAAGGTGCGGATCTGCACTTCAAAGGGCTGTCCGCTGCTGCCGATCAGTGTCGTGTGCAGGGACTGATACATATTCGCTTTCGGCATGGCGATATAGTCCTTGAATCTGCCGGGAATGGGTTTATACATCTCATGAATAACGCCCAGAGACGCATAGCAGTCTTTGACATTATCGACGACAATCCGCACCGCAAAAAGATCATAGATCTGGTCGATTGTCTTATTCTGATTCTTCATTTTCTTATAGATACTGAAGAAATGCTTCACACGTCCGTCAATCTGCGCTTTGATTCCGGCATGTTCGATATGCTCTCCGACTTCATCCACGATACTTTGGATGTATTTTTCTCTGTCGTTTTTGCGGATATCGATTTTTTCGACCAGATCATAATACACATCCGGTTCCAGATACTTCAGGGATAAATCATCCAGTTCCACCTTGAGTTTGGAAATACCCAGCCGCTGCGCAATGGGACAGTATACTTCTATAGTTTCCTTTGCAATCCTCTGCTGGCTCTCCGGCTTCTGATATTTCAGGGTGCGCATATTGTGCAGCCGGTCTGCCAGTTTGATCAGGATCACCCGGATATCTTTTGCCATGGCAAGGAACATCTTACGCAGGTTCTCCGCCTGCATCTCCAGCTTGGTGTCTCCGATTCCGCCGCTGCCGGAAAGCGGGATACTCTCCAGCTTTGTAACGCCGTCTACAAGCAGTGCCACATCCGCTCCGAATTCCCGCTGGATCTCCTCATCCGTCATAATCGTGTCTTCCACCACATCATGGAGCAGACCCGCCACAATCGTTTCTTTATCCATTTCCAGATCCGCCAGAATAATGGACACATTCAGCGGATGAATAATATATGGCTCCCCGGATTTGCGCCGCTGGTCCTTGTGTGCTTCGCTTGCCACCTGGTAGGCTTTCTGAATCATGGAAATATCGTCAGAAGGGTGGTATAAGCGCACACGTCTCACAAGCACCTGAAACAGTTCCTCAGGAGTCATGCCTTCCTGTAATTTACTTATTGTCCCGTCGTCCAGGACAAGTTCCCTCTTTTCCTCTGCCATATTTCACCAGCCACCTGACCAATTTATTTAACATAAGGACATCTCGCGGAGCGTGGTGTCCGTTGTTATTTGCCCTCATAGCGGATCGCCGCATCCAGACGGTAATTACCGATTTTCTCTCTGCCATTCAATCCGGCCAGTTCGATCAGTACCACAACTCCCACTACCTGTCCGCCCAGAGATTCCACCAGATCTATCATTGCCTTGGTCGTTCCTCCCGTGGCGATCAGATCGTCTACAATAAGTACTTTCTGTCCCGGACGGACGGAATCTTTATGCATCTCGATCACTGCTTTGCCATATTCCAGATCATATTCCTTTTCCACGGTCTCACAGGGAAGCTTTCCTTTCTTGCGGATCAGCACAAAGGGCTTATGGTTATTATATGCAATAGGCGTTCCAAAGATAAAACCTCTGGATTCCGGCCCTGCCACCACGTCAAACTCCAGATCCTTTATCTTATCCTGCATGGTATCGATTGCCAGACGAAGTCCGTCCGCATCCTGCAAAACACTGGTAACGTCCCGAAAAATGACGCCTTCCTCCGGAAAATCCGGAATACTTCTCACATATTCTTCCAGTTTCTTCATAGTCTACCCTCTCCTTTTGTATGTATTCAGGTAATCTGCAATACCCTCCAACGCATTATTACAGCGGTATTTACTATTATAGTATTTTTTTCAGAGAAAGTCAAAACTTTATTCCGTCCGGTTGCGCAACTGCGTTTCCCTTTTTGGTCCGTAATCCGGCACAGTTTATCTTTTTTGCACGGTAAGCCTCCCGGACAATACGGTTCCGTCCTCAAGGTACAGCCGCATCTCCAGCAGCCCTGTCTGCTCAGCAGCCCAGTCTCTAAGCGGCAGTTCGATCCGCAGCGCTTTCTCCAGTTCCAGCACGGCATCCTGGCGCACGCACACTTTCTGCCCGCTGTCATTATAAAACTGCCGGAAGAAGCCCGTCCTCCGCAGCGCTGACCATGCCCGGAATCATGTTCCCGTCTGCCCCTCCGGCCAGGGAAATTTCCAGGTTCATCGCCAGCATGCCCGCCATAAAGCCGAGCAGCCATGGAATAATTGTTCTCCATCTGCGTCGTATAAAATGTGCCATTATGCGCCTCCATCTTTTAATGCCCAAATTGTTGGAAAGAATTTGTCTGAATTTTTTGCGGGAACCCGCTGATTGTAATATAGAAGATTGATGCACGAATTAGAATATATCTAATTATAAAAGCAGCCGGCGGAAATAGCAAGACGTAATATTTCCCAAAAACCGGCCGCTCAAATTTGGCGATTTGCCAAATTCATTATTTCCCGAAAATATTTACAAGATCATTAAACAGCACCACTACCATCAGCCCCATAAAAAAGACCATGCCCACAAAGTGGACGATTCCCTCTTTTTCCGGAGGGACAGGCTTTCTTCTCACAACCTCGATCAGGAGAAACACCAGCCGTCCTCCGTCCAGGGCAGGCAGCGGCAGCAGATTCAGGATACCCAGATTTACGGAGAGCAGAAGAACAATGTTCATCATGTTCAGAACCACACTCTTTACTCCGTACTCCTTGGCAGTGTCGTAGGTTTTTCCCACCACATTGACCGCTATTCCCACAGGGCCTGCGACATCCTCCCTTTTAAAGTTTCCCGTAAGCAGCATGCCGAGACTTTTGTAGGTTGCCCTGGTGCAGTAGCGCATCTCATACCACGCATCACGGAGAACTCCGATCCCCTCACTCTGTTCATAGATACCGCCATAGATTCCCATCTGATATACGCCGGTTTCTTCATTATATACCGGCGTCAGGGTGACACTGTTTTTCTCGCCGTCTCTCTCATAGACGATCTCCATGGGCTTTCCTCTGCTTGCCGCAAACATCAGCTGAATATCGCGGAACAGATAAGTTTTCTCTCCGTCTATACTGGTGATCCTGTCTCCCTCCGCCAGTCCGGCCTCCTGCGCGGCCCCGCCATCCACCACGGAGCTGACTACCGGCTGATCCGTAAGACTCATGGTGACGAGAATCACAGCAAAGAAAAAGGCCAGGATAAAGTTAAAAATCGGTCCCGCCGCCACCGTAGCGATTCGCGCCCATACATTTGCATTCAGAAAAGAGCCCTCCGGCTCTGCGGTTTTGTCCCCGTCAGCTTTCTCCTTATCCTTTTCGGCTTCAAGTCCGTCCTCCCCCTCAAACATACACGCGCCGCCGATGGGAAGCAGTTTAATGGAATATTTGGTCTCTTTCTTTTTAAAAGAGCACAATGTAGGCCCCATCCCGATGGAAAATTCCACCACATGAATACCGTTCAGCTTGGCGATGATAAAATGCCCAAACTCATGGGACAGCACCACGATGCCAAAAATTATAATGAAAAGAATAAAAGTCATCATTCCGGCTTACACCTCTGTCATAATATAGTCATACGTCTCTGCCTCGGCTGCAAGGATCTGATCCACACTCGGATCCGCAACGGGCGTATGATGTCTCATGGAAGCTTCGATCAGTTCGGGAATCTGCAGATACCTGATCCGTCGTGCAAGGAAAAGGCTGACCGCTTTCTCATTGGCCGCATTGTAGACTACGGGCATGGTGCCGCCCGCTTCCAGGGCGTCGTAGGCAAGCTTCAGTCCTGGGAAAGCCTCCAGATCCGGCTCTTCAAAGGTGAGATTTCTCAATTTAAAGAAATCCACGCGTTCTCCTCCCATCGGCTTTCTGTCGGGATAGAAAAGCGCGTACTGAATCGGAAGTTTCATATCCGGCATACCAAGCTGCGCGATAATACCTCCGTCCACATACTGCACCATGGAATGAACGATGCTCTGCGGATGAACCACCACCTGAATCTGCTGCGGCATAACGTCAAACAGCCACCGTGCCTCCATTACCTCCAGCCCTTTATTTACCATCGTGGAAGAATCCACTGTAATTTTCTTTCCCATAGACCAGTTTGGATGCTTCAGGGCGTCTTCCACCGTGATATCCCGAAGCTGCGCTCTGCTCTTTCCCCGAAAAGGACCGCCTGATGCCGTCAGAAGAATTTTTTCCACTCTGCCTCTTGGCTCTCCGTTCATGGACTGAAAAATGGCGCTGTGCTCGCTGTCCACCGGAAGGACGGATGCATGTCGTTTCTCCGCCAGCGGCATAATAATATGTCCCGCCGTAACCAGCGTCTCCTTGTTTGCCAGCGCGACACTCTTCCCGCGGCTGATCGCCTCGATCGTGGGTCTGATACCAATCATACCCACAACGGCCGTCAATAATACCTCTGTTTCTTCCGAAGCGGCAATTTCCAACAGTCCGTCCATCCCGCAGGAAATCTTTGTATTCAGATCTGCCACTCTCCGGCGCAGATCTTCCGCCGCCTTTTCCTCCCACATAACGGCCAGACGCGGGCGGAATTCCCTGATCTGTCTCTCCATCTGCTCCACACTGGAACCCGCCGCCAGCGCGGTCACTTCCAGTTCAGGATTCGCCCTGACAACATCCAGGGTCTGTGTGCCGATAGAGCCCGTCGAACCCAATATGCCTATTTTTTTTCTATTATCATGTTCTTCCATGAACTTTCCTTTCTCCATGCCTTTCATGACTCAAAAACAAATCCTGTCAGCCTCCCAGCAGCAGAAGCGCCATAAAGTAAATCAGGGGAGCAGTCACAATCACACTGTCAAACCGGTCCATGATGCCGCCGTGACCGGGAATCAGTTTTCCATAATCCTTAATCCCTTTATTTCGTTTGATGGCAGATGCCGCCAGATCTCCCACCATGCTCGTGACCGCACCAACGGCACAGATCAGTGCCGACTGCCAGGCAAAAGTGTCCGCCGTCGTAGGAAAAAAACTCACCAGAAGTTTCCCATACAAAAAGCCTAAAAGCGCCGCTCCGATCACTCCGCCGATGCAGCCCTCCAGAGATTTCTTAGGGCTTAAGACGGGAAATATCTTCTTTTTTCCGATCAGCTTTCCCACCACATAGGCACAGGTATCACATCCCCAGGAACTGATCAGTATAAGCCATACTATAAGAATTCCTGCAGTACTCATTCTTGTCAGTTCAATAAAAGACAGCATCACAGGGGCATACACAAAGGAAAAGAAACCGGCAATCACCTGTTCCGTCTGATACTTGGGAAAGGCAAAGACATAGACGAAAAGCTGCGCCACAAATACCAGCACGATACAGCCCAGGAGCCATACGGCGCCATTCGCACTTTCCCACCACATCTGTCCGGATACTGTCGTAATCATGCAAAGCTGCATTGTTCCGTAATAAAGCACTGTACCGGCCAGACCCACGATCTCAACAGCAGTTAACGAAGACACTCCCAGCGCTTTGGTAAGTTCACGGTATCCCACAAGTGAAACCGCAAGCAGCACCGCTGTCAAAACAGGCCCGCCCAGCCAGATAGAGCCGATGGCGATCACCAACAATACGATTCCGCTGAACAATCTGGTCCAAAACATGGAATTATTCCTCCTTCACCCCGCCGTATCTTCTGTCTCTATGATTATATGCTTCCACAGCTTTTATCAATTCTTCTTTCGTGAAATCCGGCCATGCCACAGGAGTGACATAAAATTCCGTGTAGGCCAGCTGCCACAACAGAAAATTAGAAATTCTCTGTTCATTGCATGTGCGGATCAGCAGATCAGGCTCCGGCAGGCCGCCGGTATCCAGCATGTCGGAAATATATTCTTCCGTAATTTCCTCCGGACGCAGTTCCCCCGCCGCTGTTTTTTCGGCAATTCTGCGCGCCACGCGACGGATCTCATCGCGGCCTCCGTAGTTCAGGGCAATCTGAAAATGAAGGCCGTCATTGTTCCTGGTGGCCTCCTCCAGTTCGGCAATGCGGAGCCTGATGTCCTCGGCAAGTCCCGTCTTATCTCCGATGACCCTGACGCACATACGGTTTTTTTCAGCCGTTTTCAGGCAGGTCTTCATATAATTGCGCAGAAGCTTCATCAACGCGTCCACCTCATCCTTTGGCCGGTTCCAGTTTTCGGTGGAGAAGGCGTAGACTGTCAGATACTGTATCCCCATCCGATATGCTTCCT
>JAAVAG010000096.1 GCA_014804185.1 Lachnospiraceae bacterium | reverse complement strand
CGAGGACGGCAGCTTTGCCAGCGTAAATATTTTTGGCAGAGAGTACAGTGGGAAAGCGCTTTATGATATTCTGGAAAGTTACGCCAGAAAGGGATATTACGGCACAGACAACGGAGAGCGCAGCAAAGGACAGGATATTCTGTGGTATATCTGGGGAGGACCTGGATCTCCTGTATTCGGCAAGGATAAGATGGCCACGTTTGAGCGATATTTTATAGAGGATGTCTCCGTTCATAAAGAAAAGAAAAATGCTTATTACAGCCTGTTGGACAGAGAGGATATGATCGGGAATATTCTGGAGGAGTTCGGTCTGGACAGGCAGTCCTCCCGCATTATCAACGGCCATGTCCCGGTGGAACAGAAAAAGGGAGAATCTCCCATTAAATGCGGTGGAAGACTACTGATCATTGACGGCGGTTTTTCCAAAGCCTACCATGGAAAGACAGGGATCGCCGGTTATACTTTGATCTGTAATTCCAGGGGGCTGAGGCTGGTAGAACACGAACTGTTTGAGTCGGCGGAGGCGGCTGTAGTGAGGGAGAGCGATATTATTTCCGATTCCGTGATTGTGGAAAATTTTTCCGTGCGGAAACGAGTTGCGGATACGGATATCGGTGCGGAGATCAAGGAGAATATATATTATCTGGAGCAGCTTCTGGATGCATACAGAAACGGAATGATCGTTGAAAATAATTGAAAAGATATACCAGGCATATATGGCATGCCTGGTATATCTGCTGTGTCTCAGAATGTCTGCCGTGTCCGGATACCCGGTCTGACATGCTGCAGAGCACTAAGGGAGAGTAGTACCGCCGTTTCCGCCTGCACCTGTACCGAGAGATCCCCTTGTGGCATTTCGTGAACTTCCGTTAGTGGAATTGTTGCCGTTAGTGGAACTGCTGCCGTTTACGGACCCGCTTCTGCTTGTGGATCCACTGCCGGTGTTGTTGCCGCTTGTGGAGTTATTGTTGGAATTATTGCCGGTGAGGTCGTCGGTCAGATCTTCCACGCCCTGTCCCACATCATCCATAATATCTCCGATGGCGTTTCCTGCATTGTCAATAAGACTGTTGTCATTGCTGCTGCCGCCGGTCACACTGTTATTGTTTCCGGCATTTCCGGTTCCATTTCCGTTTCCTGTGTTTCCGTTATTTGTGCCGACAGAGGAATTGTTTGTCTGGTTGCCTTTATTGTCAGTGGATCCGGTTACGGAACCGCTATTACTGCCGTTACCGGTATTGCTGCCGGTATTGTCCTGGGTTGACTGGGTGCCAGCCATGTCGTTGCTGTTTCCTTTGTCTGCGTTGCTTCCGCACGCTGCTGCCATACACATATAGGCGGAAATCAGCAAGAGGACAGTCAGTTTTTTCATATTTTTCATAATTTCCTCCATTCTGTATTTTGAACATTTGACGTGTTCTGCCAATATTATGTGCGGCGGACATTTTTTTATGCAGTGCAAAGAGGGAAATTTTTGCAAGTTTTTATGACTGTGTTCTGAATCCGCTGCCGGGAACAGAAAGGAGAGTACGAAAATGGAATTCAGACCATGTATCGATATTCATAACGGAAAAGTGAAACAGGTTGTGGGCGGAAGTCTGCGGGATGAGACAGACAGCGCCGTCGAAAATTTTGTATCAGAGAAAGATGCGGCTTTTTTCGCAGAATTTTATAAAAAAAAGAGAATACGGGGAGGGCATGTCATTATGCTCAATTCCGCAGACAGCCCTTATTACGAGGAAACCAGAAAACAGGCCCTGAGAGCCTTGCAGGCATATCCTCAGGGGCTGCAGATCGGCGGCGGCGTGACTGCCGGGAATGCGGAAGAATATGTAAGGGCGGGAGCCAGCCATGTGATTGTCACTTCCTATGTCTTTCAAAATGGAGAAATTCATTATGAAAATCTGCATAAGCTGAAGTCGGAGGTAGGGGCACAGCATATTGTGCTGGATTTAAGCTGCAGGAGAAAAGGCGGCGAGTATGTCATTGTCACGGACAGATGGCAGAAAGAGACGCGGGAGGTGCTGGCCGCTCCGCTTCTGGACAGGCTGGCGGAGGAGTGTGACGAATTTCTGATACATGCGGTGGACGTGGAGGGAAAAGCAGGAGGAATCGAGAAAGATCTGGTCATGCTGCTGGGAAAATGGGGGCGCAGACCTGTCACCTATGCGGGGGGCGTCCATGATTTTGAGGATCTGAGGATGCTGCAGGCATATTCCGGCGGAAAGCTGAACGTTACCATCGGCAGCGCTCTGGATTTGTTCGGCGGCTGTATGAAATTGGAAGAAGTACTGGATTTTATGGGAAAGACTGGAAAGCAGGATAGTACTTGAATGACAAAATCGTATAGAAAGGAGCCGTAAACAGAATAAAGTTTATAAAAATGTTACGAAATTGTTAAATAATCGTTGTTTCATGCAATCGGATGTGGTAAAATAGAAACAGTTTACTGGAGGTGACTTTTTATGTATAGGAAGAAACACAAGAGAAAAGTACGCCGTGTAGTGATCTTTACGTCCGATGCTGTGGATGCAAAAGCAAAGCAATGGAGACTTCATCCATGGCTAATTAATTTGCTGCTGTTGCTGGTCTGTATACTGGTAGGAGGAGTTACCGGATATTTTATGTATGAGGGCCAGATCTGGGCAGGGGTCCAGGAGACGCTGGATCAGAAAGATAAAGATATTGCGATGCTGCAGGAGGAAAACAACGCACTGACGCTGGAAGTAGAATCGCTGACAGCAAAAATAACGCTTCTGAGTGATACGGTCAATCAGCAAGCACAGAATGCGGACGAACTGGAAAACCAGCTGGCAGAGCAGAGCATGCCAACGGCATCCCCTCTGACCGGATCAGCAAGGACAGAAGAGATCAGTGACGGAGAGCCGATGTGTATTTTTACCGGCAAGGAGGATTCCACTGTGGTGGCTACGGCCACAGGAACCGTACTGTCGATAGAAGATGACGAGGCATATGGGCACAAGGTCACAATAGATCATGGCAATGGCTACATGACGGTCTACCGGAATAAAGGAGATGTAAAAGTAAGGGAAGGCGACAGTGTGGCGAGAGGAACCACTCTCTATATTATGGGAGAGGACAATCTTCAGCTGTGTTATCAGGTGCTGAGGGACGGTGTGTTTATCGATCCCCTGGAGATGCTGGATGTAAGCGGCTGATGTTGGGACTAAAAAGGTAAAAGTACAGGATGTTAAAAATCAAGGAGGAATAAGGATGAAAAAGGCAGATGCAAAGATCAGCACACTCATAGGAAGCGATGTGGTAATTAACGGTGATTTTCAGTCGGATAGTTCAGTCAGGCTGGACGGAGACATTGAGGGGGATGTGAAAGTTGCCGGAACATTGGTGATCGGAGCGACGGGAAAAGTGAATGGTACGGTGGAAGCGTCAGTTACAGTGATCGGCGGAGAGGTAATAGGAGATGTGACTGCGCCGGATAAGATCGAACTTACCTCCACGGCCCGCGTGATCGGTAACATCAAGACAACAACGGTTGTCATCGATGAGAAAGCTATTTTCCACGGTTTCTGCAATATGGATCAGGATGCGGATCAGGCAAACGCAAAGGCAAGGAGGCGTTCCGGAAGGGATCTGAAAGCAAGCAAAAAATCCGCAAGGGATACGCTGCAGGAGGCGCTTATGTCCGCAGAAGCAGGAAACAGGGAGAATACGGACGAAAATGAATTTTAATTTTAAAGGCCGCCAGAACAGATCTGGCGGCCTTTATATGATATTATCCGTCCTGCGGAGATTCTGTCCGCAGGGTTATTTACCAATCCTTTCAAATACGATGTCATATCCCTCATTACCGTAATTCAGCGAGCGGTTGACACGGCTGATGGTTGCGGTGGAGGCACCGGTTTTTTTTGAAATTTCCAGATAAGTCTTGTGATCCATCAGCATGGCAGCAACTTCAAACCGCTGAGAAAGCGACAGCAGTTCATTCACCGTGCAAAGATCCTCAAAAAAACTGCAGCATTCCTCTTTGGTCCGGAGGCTCAGAATCGCATCAAAAAGATGATCTATAGCTTCGGTCTTTATTTTTTTGTTCATGGGTGTTTCTATCCTTCCATAATGATTCCTGTTTCATTCAAAAACAACTGAATGAATTTTATCATATTAAAGTCGTAAAGTAAAGGAAGAGTTGGCGGACGAAGAAAATCCGCAAAAGCCTGACGGAAAAAGGTATCAGTTTACAGAAAAAACTTGTCATGTAGTTTTGAATACTATATAATAAATGCAGGATGTTATGGAATGACAGGAAAAAGAAGAGTTTGTATGACGCCGCGCCTGACGTGGGCGGCATGTGGAGAGGTATAGGGATGACGATAGATACAGAAGATTTACTGAACAGCATTTTGGAAAGTCTCACCAGGATAGAATATATCAGGCCTGAGGAGATTCCTAATATTGATCTTTATATGGATCAGGTGACCACGTTTATGGACAAGAGGCTGCGGTCCACATCCAGAAATCCGGGCGACGACAAGATTCTCACGAAGACGATGATCAATAATTATGCCAAGAATGATCTTCTTCCTCCTCCGGTTAAGAAGAAATACTCCAAGGAACATGTTCTTCTGCTGATTTTTATTTATTATTACAAGGGAATTCTGTCTATCAATGATATACAGACGCTTCTGAGTCCTATCACGGAAAAGTTTTTTCAGAATGATGCGGATTTTGATCTGGAGGATATCTACAATGAGGTGTTCAGCATGGAGGAGGAACAGGTGGAGAACCTGAAAAAGGATGTGCTGGATAAATATAAGAAGGCGTGGAACACCTTTGGGGAGGCGCCGGAGGAATCCCAGACATTTTTGAAATCTTTTTCCTTTATCTGTCTGCTCAGTTTTGATGTTTATGTCAAGAAACTGTTGATCGAGAAGCTACTGGACGAGATGAAGCCGGAAACGGACGGCGCAAAGAAATAGCGATACATGCCGCACACAATACCGGAAAATGAATAACATAAAGCATCACGAAAAATTATGGAGGTTTTTATGAAAAAGAAACTGTTTAGTTTTTCGCTGGTGCTTCTTTTATTGGCAGCATGTGCAGGCTGTGGAAAACAGGAAAGCGGCGGCAGCGAGGCAAAAAAGGTAACGCTGAATGAGGTGGCGCATTCAATTTTTTATGCGCCCATGTATGTGGCGATCGAGGAAGGATATTTTGCCGAAGAGGGGCTTGATGTGGAACTGGTGACCGGATTTGGCGCGGATAAGACCATGACCGCTGTGCTGACCGGAGAGGCCGACATCGGCTTTATGGGAAGCGAAAGCACGATTTATACGTATGCGGGCGGCACGCAGGATTATGTAGTAAATTTTGCCCAGCTGACCCAGCGCGCCGGGAATTTTCTGGTTTCCAGAGAACCGGTGGACCAGTTTTCGTGGGAGATGCTGAAAGGGGCCAGGGTTCTGGGAGGACGCGCCGGCGGCATGCCCGAGATGGTTTTTGAATATATCCTGAAGAAAAACAATATTGATCCTGAGAAAGATCTGAGCATCGACCAGAGCATTGATTTCGGATCTACAGCCGCGGCGTTTTCAGGCGGTCAGGGGGAGTTTACGGTAGAATTCGAACCTCATGCCACTGCTCTTGAGAAAAAGGGAGACGGCTATGTGGTGGCGTCTCTTGGAGAGGAGTCCGGCTATGTGCCGTATACGGCCTTTTCCGCCAAAAAAAGCTTTATAGAGGAGAATCCGGAAATCATACAGGCTTTTACCGACGCACTGCAAAAGGGGATGGATTACGTCAATACGCATACACCTGAAGAAATTGCAAAAGTCATCGGCCCTCAGTTTGCGGAGACGGACATGGATACTTTGACAACTATCGTGACCAGGTATTATGAGCAGGACACATGGAAGGAAAATCTGATTTTTGAGGAGGATGCCTTTACTCTGCTTCAGAATATTCTGGAGGAGTCAAATGTGCTTGAAAAGAGAGTTCCCTATGAGGAACTGGTAACCACGGAGTTTGCGGAAAAATCTGCCGAAAAGACGACAGGGAAATAAAATGTGCCGGTCACGGATCCGCACGGTTTATCTTCGGGGGATAACGGCGCGGCCGTGACCGGTCAAACGGATAATAATTCTGTAAAAGATTGTTGAGAAATGTGCAAAAACTTGATACAATAAATACAGGCTGCCGCAGCATGCGGCAGCTGACAGAGGAATAACAGGATGGAGGAAGCAAAATGGGATTAATTAAGGCGGCAAAGGATGCTGTAGGAAGTCTGCTGGCAGATCAGTGGCGGGAATATTTTTACTGCGATTCAATCTCCAGCGATGTTCTGGTGGTAAAAGGTGAAAAGCGGTTTACGCAGGGAAGAAACAGTAATACCAAGGGCAGCGACAATATAATCAGCAACGGATCCATTG
>JAAVAG010000095.1 GCA_014804185.1 Lachnospiraceae bacterium | reverse complement strand
TGCGGTGCATATTTTCCGTGTGGCCGAGCAGAGAGTCATTGAGATAAATATCGGCTACGGTGTCGATGCCGTCAAAATGCAGCAGCACCTCTTCACGGTTTAGAATGTCCTCCCCGGCATCGAATACGGAGAGGTATTCAAAATCATGGCTCATGATGGAGAGCGCTTTTTCTTCGTTGTCGCGGTAATAGGGGTCTTCCATACGCCCGTTTGCCAGCAGATCGGCATATACACTGCCCGGCACCGCAGCGGGCAGAAACTCATCTGTCCCCACCTGGCACATTTTCCAGTTTTCATGTAAGTGTTGTTCTGTCATAGAATCATCATACCTTTCCCGGCAGCGTGCCGTCTGTGATCTGGTTTTTACTTCGGGATCCTTTTCGTGACAATTCATCTCATCTTCATATAAAATTCATCCCGCTGTGTTACAATGATTTTAACAGAAAAATCCGGAAGAGTACAGAGGTCTGTGAGATATGAGGAGGAAACCATGCGGATTTTATTTTTGGAGGATGAACCTGTTATACGGGAGGTTTTAACGGAATATATGAAGATGCAGGGCTATCAGGTAATCTGTGCGGCGGACGGGGACAGAGCGCTGCACCTGCTGGAAAAAGAGCATTTTGACATGGCGGTGCTGGATATTATGGTGCCAGGGCTCAGCGGCCTGGATGTGCTCGCCTATATCAAAGATCAAAGGCCGGAGACGGCCACCATCATGTTGACGGCGCTGGGGGATGAAAAGACTCAGGTACAGGCATTTAACTTGTACGCGGATGACTATGTCATCAAACCGGTGTCTCCCATTATCCTGCTCAAGAGAATGGAGACGATCCTGCGGCGTGTCAAAAAGACAAATCTGCCGGAGGAAAAGGGGCTGGTGCTCCACGACGATTCTTACCAGGCCTTTTATGACGGAGCAGCGCTGGAACTGACTCTCAGCGAGTTTTTGCTTTTGCAGACGCTGAAAGGGGAGCCCAGGCGGGCGTTTACAAGAGAGCAGCTGATTCTGCGGATTTACAACGAGGACTATGTGGGCAATGACAGGATCATCGACGCCCATGTAAAAAATCTGCGCAAGAAGCTTCCGGGCAATTATATCAAGACGGTGATCGGTGTGGGATATCAGTACCAGGAGGGGGATTGACCATGGGATTATCCAGAAAAACTTTTTTGTACAGCGTGCTGCTGGCGGCGGTTATGGTGGCGTTTATCACCGGGTATTTTGTGCTTATGCTGCCGTCTCTGTATGTGGATTATGTGATGGAGAGCGACCTGAAAGCGGTGGCAGATGCCCAGAGGGGCTATATGGAAAAGGGAAACTATGACGGCCTGACGGTAAAGAATCCCTCCGTGATGTATTCGCTGGAGTTTCCCTATAACGGAGAAGAAATCCGTATCACAGGGAAATTTTTTGCGGCGGCGCTGGAAATACGAGACGAAGAACTGAAAGAGGCCATGCGCCGCAGTCTGGAAATACTGCAGGGGGCGGAGGAGGGCAGCGAAACGTTTGGAAATGCAGGAGATTCCGGATTCTTTGAGTTTTCCGAATTTTGCGGAGATACAGAGGAAAATGCCATTGTAAAGATGTGGGAAATTGTCAGGGAGAAATGGAGGGAAAAGGAAATTCTGCCGGAGGATTATCCTGTCAGGCTGCATGTAGAGACAAAACAAAGTCAGACCGCATACAGCACAGGGCATTCAAAGGTACATTTTATGACGGACGGACTGATGGTGTATGAGTGGGGCGTTTCGGACGAGGATTTCAGCTATACCACCTATATTGCCATGGGAGGCAGGGAGGACGCGCTGGTTTTTACCGTCTTTCCCACAATGACGCCGCAGATGGAGGAGATCACTCCGGTAGTGCTGGGCAGCCTGCCCATGATCGCCCTGGTGGTGTTTCTGCTGGTCATGGCCGCTTCGCGTTTTTTTTCCGGCAGGATTGTCAATCCCATCATCCGGCTGGCCGGATGCGCGGAGAGGGCCGGGATGACGGAGGATTTCACGGCGGACTTTACGGCGGTCTCGTCCGGTATGAACAGAGAAGATGAGATCGGAGCGCTGGCAAAGTCACTGCAGGAACTGTATGAAAAACTGCGCGGCAGTTATCTGGAACTGGAACGGAAAAATGATCTTTTGAGAGAAGATAACCTGAGACAGGAGGTTTTCCTGCGGGCCACCTCTCACCAATTGAAAACGCCTGTTACCGCCGCGCTTCTGCTGGTGGAGGGTATGATCGGAGAGGTGGGCAGGTACAAAAATACCAGGGAGTATCTGCCGGAGGTAAAGACGCAGCTTTTGTCCATGCGCAAAATTGTGGAAGACGTACTGTTTCTGGGTTACCGCGCGGAAAACAGGAATGTGGAGGAGATCGCAGTGGAGGCGCTGGCCGAGGAGACCGCCGCGGCTTATGCGCCGCAGGCAAAGGAAAAGTCTCTGCGGATACTTGTGAAAGGGCGCGCCGTGCTGCGGACAGATGGGGAACTGCTGAAAAAAATCATGGATAACCTGTTTTCCAACGCCGTGCAGTATACGCCGGTGGGAGGGCGTATCGAGGCGGAAATTGCGGACTGTGGAATGTGCCTGAGAAACTATGGGGCAGTCATAGAGGAGAGTCTGCTGCCCCATATATTCGAGCCCTTTGTGAGCAGCAGCGGAGAGAAAAAGGGGAAAGGGCTGGGACTTTATATTGCAGCTTATTACAGCAGGCTGCTGGGAACCACGATACGGGTGGAGAACCGGGGGGATCATGTGCAGGCCATGCTCATTTTTGGCGAAAAAATGAAAATCGAGGAGGATGCGGAACATGCTGACGATCAATCAACTGCAGGTAAAATACGGGGAACTGACGGCGCTGCAGATCACAAAGCCAATTACATTTGAGAGGGGAGAGCGCATCGGTGTGATCGGTTCCAACGGAGCCGGAAAGAGCACGCTGATCAAGGCCCTGCTGGGGCTGATCCCTTATGAGGGGAGGATCTCCACCGATGTGAAACCGGAGCAGATGGCGGTGCATATGCAGTTTAACCACTATGCATCCACCATGGCGGTAAAGTATATTATGGAAGCGCTCTTAAACGCCAGCATCAAAAAAGATAAGAAACTGCGGGAACTCATCGATTTCTTTGACTTCGGGCAGTGTCTGAACAAGCGGTTTGACGTTCTCTCCGGCGGACAGAAACAGAAATTTACCATTATTATGGTGATGTATCAGGAGGCGGAACTGACCTTTTATGACGAAGTGACATCCGGTCTGGACTTTGAGAACAGACAGAGACTCATGGATAAGCTGACAGAGTGGTACCGGGACAAAAGAGATACCCTGGTGGTGGTATCCCATTATTATGAGGAGCTGGAGCACCTTGTGGATAAACTCCTCATTCTGGATGAGGGCAGGGTAGTCGCCTACGGCAGCAGGCAGGAACTGTTCGAGACGTACTGCGGAAAGGTGGTCTATATTCTGGACAATAATCCAAAAAACAGGGAGATTGCATCGGGATTTTCAGCCATAAAGGCTCCGGGGCATCTGATTGCCCTGTCCTGCAGGAGCCTGGAAGCCGAACAGAAACTCGTGTCGTCTCTGGTGGAGGCCGGCGCAAATTTTAAACGGAGCAATTCGGATATTGAGATCATGTATATCAACGCCAAAGAAAAATTTTACGGGAGGGCATGACGGTGAAAAAGAAATGCAGTGCCAATATGGTCTTATATGAACTGAGAAACCTGAACGGTAATCTTCTGCCTCATTTTTTCGGGATTATTTTTCCCAATGTAATGAGCCTGCTGTTGTCCAGAACTGTGGGCAGCCAGGTGCCGGAGCCGCAGCGGGGGGAGGTTGTCACCTCCATGATGCTGAGTATGAGTCTGGTAATGCCCATGTCCATTATGTTTCTGGGGTACGGATGTCTGTACGCCACCGAAGTGGAAAAAGAGATTCCACTGCGCATGCGCCTTTTCGGTTACAGCAGGGGATGCGAAGTGCGGGCCAAGATTGCCGCGCATCTGATATTGCTGACCATTGCGTTTGTTGTATTTGCGGTTTTCCATGCCGCCGTAATGCACGTGCAGAAACCGGCGGCGGCATCGCTGCTGGGCCTGGTGATTTCGCTGTATGCCATGGGGGTGATCTTTCTGGTCATAGCCCATTCCATCGCCAGTATTCTGCGGAAGTTCAGCCTGACTTTCGGCGTGATCTTTTTTCTGTATTTTGTGATCATGCTTCTGACCGGAATGTTCGGGATCCGGACTGAGCAGCTGCCCGGCCCGCTGCAGGCGGCGGCAAAACTGCTGCCCATGACTTACATCAGCAACGATTTTGCCGGATTCTGGCAGGGCGGCTCCTATAACTTTATGCCGTTTCTTCAGGCGTTTCTTTTTATGGGCGCTGCGGCGGGGATCCTGCTGCTTCTCACTCCGCGCAAAAAGGGGAGCGGGGTGGCCTGAGCGTATCGTTTTCCGCGGCGTTTTTCAGCCTTGCCGCGATATCGTCCATGGCTCCCGACAGATAATCAGCCAAGGGGGAAATGCTGCTGCCGCCGCTGTGTGTCCGCAGAAATGCAGCCACGCGGTCCCGCAGCAGATGCCGCAGATCCTGCAGGCTTGTGCGGGTCACTGTGTCCCGCAGGCGGCAGCAGTCGTTCTTCCTGGGGTCATCTTCCTGGCAGCAGTCGTTTTCCCTGGGGTCATCTTTCTGGCAGCAGTCGTTTTCCCAGCAGTCATGCCCGGCCAGGAGACTTTTTGCCAGATGCGTCAGGAGGGCCTCACAGAGATTTTCCGCCATATCCCGGTAGTCCTCGTTGCTTTCGGAAAGAATTTGGATCACCTGATCCTCCGGAAAGAGCGTCAGAAATGCCTGCTCCAGCCGGATGCACTGAATATATTCATAGATTTTGTCTATGCCGGAGCAGGCCGACAGATTCCGAAGGACGGGATAGTCAAGGGTCACAATGGTGTCCTGAGGTGCGAACCGGATATCGTACCATTTGAAAAACTCCGGTATCCCTTTTACAAAAGTGTCATAGAGACAGCGGCTGTCATAGCAGAAAAACTCCGGTATGATTTCGTTGTATAAGCGGAGCGCGGTCATTACCTTTTCTCTCACAGCCGCCGCGCCCGCCTCATATGCCTGCTCCGCAGACAGCGCGCCCGCGGCAGGAGGCTGTGAAGCGAAAGGCCGCGGGGCGGACGGCTGCGCATGTCCGCAGGCGGGGTCCGGAAAGCGGTCCTGGTTCTGGGGCGAGGGGGCTGCTGGGCCTGCGGTTTCTGCTTCGTGAATACAGTACAGTACGGCCTCCATCAGCTGTTCAGCCGTCTCATAGGTGACGGAAGTGTTTTCACGCGAAGTATATTTTTCCACAAGCTTTCCCACGATGGGAAGCAGCTGCTCCATTTCATAGTCTGTTTTCTTTTCAGAATGCATGAGCGTTTTCCCTTTCCGGTGTTTTCATCGGGCATTATTTAAGGCTGCCAGATAAAGTTCATAGTCCCACCGCGTCACTTCGTCAAACTGAGAATATTCCCCATACCCCAGGGAGGACTGATATCCGCCGTATCCTGCCCGTATAGCCTGGGCAAAGATATTGAGACACGTACCGGAAAGATAATCCAGATCGCCAAAACACACTTCTTCAAACTGTTCTTTCATAAAATGTAGGAGTTCATCATCGGAAATCTCATCCAGCATTTCATTTTTATACAGGTAAAAAATATCCTGCAGCTGTATGAGCGTATCCACGTAATTGTTCTGATCGATATAAGAGGAGTCACAGAACTCATAAATGATCTTCGGCAGAATTCCCTCGCCGAACTCCACCCTTTTCTGTTCCTGCAGGGAGGTGACACGCTCTTTCAAAAGCAGCTGCGCGTCCTGCTCACTCAGCACAAGCCCGAACTTTTCCGTGTAATGATTTGTCTCGATCACCTTCGCCAATTGATTTTGTTGTTGCAACAGGATCATCCAGTCTTTTTCCATACCCAATTCATACCCCTCTTTCCAGTCGTGTAAAAAAGTAACATGCGATGATTATAGCATTGCATGCAGGCGAATGACAGACTTGTAATTTGGGCGGTTTTGTGATATAATCTTATCAGAAAAGAGGAACGGCAGGGAGGTTTGGAATGAAGAAACTGGCAGTGGTTTTTCCGGGGATCGGCTATCACACGGATAAACCGCTTTTATATTACAGTAAGAAGATAGCCGCCTGTCAGGGCTTTGAGATCAGGGAGGTTCCGTACGGCAACTTCCCCCCGGATGTAAAAGGCTCTGCGGAAAAGATGGAGCAGGCTTTTCGGAGCGCGCTGGCGCAGTGCGGGGAGATCCTGCGGGATGTGGATTTCGGAAAGTATGACGAGATCCTTTTTTTATCCAAGAGTATCGGGACGGCGGTGG
>JAAVAG010000094.1 GCA_014804185.1 Lachnospiraceae bacterium | reverse complement strand
TTGTGTGCCTCCGACAGATTGAGAGCAACTTTGTCTCTCTCCTGCATGGTGCCCCATGCCGCATTCATGACATTCACACTGCCGTCTTCATTGTAAGTTGCCACCATCAGCACCGGCATCGGGAAGATGCCTTCTGTAATATTGAGTTTCTTTCTCATAATGAATCCCTCGCTTTTCGCATATGATTGACAGAACTTGCGTCCTTATATATAATTGTAACGGGTAACAGAAAAAATACAAGTACTATCTTAAAGGAAAGTGGAAATGATAAAAAACTATATTGAGAAAGCCAATTTTGAGGACACCGGATTCAGCTATGTGCTGTCGCTGATATCCGGCAAGCACAAGATGGTGATCCTTTATTGTCTGATGGAGTTTGAAGTTGTACGGTTTAATGAACTGAAACGATACTTAAAAAACGTATCGGATAAAACGCTCAGCACAAACCTGAAAGAACTGGAAGCCGACCGACTCATTACCAGAAAGGAATATCCTCAGATACCGCCGAAAGTGGAATATAGATTAAGTGAAAAAGGGAAATCCCTGATGGGAATTCTAGATCAGTTGTGTGTCTGGGGGGAAAACAACAGAGAATAATTTTTAAGCGGAGGAGAGTGGACAGATATGAGTGACCAGATTTTTGATGTAAAGTCTTACGCGGAAAAGGCCAGGCAGGCGGTGGCTGAGGGCATTGTCATGCTGCGCAATGAGGGAGGGGTTCTGCCGCTTGCACCGGGGGAGAGAATCGCTCTTTTCGGAAGAAGTCAGTTCCATTATTATAAGAGCGGAACAGGCTCCGGAGGCCTGGTCAATACCAGCTATGTGACAGGGATCCGGGAAGCGCTGAAAAACAGCGACTATGTGCTGAATGCGGAACTTGAGGCGGTTTATGAAAGCTGGATTGCAGAGAATCCCTTTGATACCGGCGTGGGCTGGGCGGCGGAGCCATGGTTCCAGAAGGAAATGCCTGTCAGCGAAGAACTGGCGGCAAAAGCGCGCTCCGAATCAGATACGGCGATTGTGGTGATTGGACGCACCGCCGGTGAGGATAAGGACAACAAGGCGGAAGCGGGGAGTTATCTTCTGACAGCGGAAGAGGAGGACCTGCTGCAAAAGGTGTGCGGGGCATTTGAGCGCACGGTGGTGCTGCTGAATGTGGGGAATATCATTGATATGAAATGGGTGGAAACCTGTAAGCCCCAGGCGGTTCTCTATGTATGGCAGGGAGGCCAGGAGGGCGGAAACGGTGTCCTGGACGTTTTAAGCGGGAGAGTTTCACCTTCCGGCAAGCTGGCGGATACCATTGCCGGTGATATCACAGATTACCCCTCAACGAAAAATCATGGGGATGAAAAGAGAAATATCTATGAAGAGGATATTTACGTGGGGTATCGCTATTTTGAAACCTTTGCAAGGGAAAAGGCGCTTTATCCGTTCGGTTTTGGACTGTCTTATACTACCTTTGCACTGGATGAAATCAATGTGGAGGAAAACGGGGAGAACCTGCGGGTAAGCGTAAATGTGACCAATCAGGGCAAAGTCAGCGGAAAAGAAGTGGTTCAGGTGTACTGCGGCGCACCGCAGGGCGGACTGGGACAGCCTGCCCGAAGCCTGTGCGGCTTTGCAAAGACAAGGCCGCTTGCCCCGGGTGAGACGGAAAAGCTGACGGTTCTGATTGACCGCCGTACATTGGCTTCTTATGACGACAGCGGCGTAACCGGAAATAAATCCTGCTATGTGATGGAAGCTGGAGTCTGGAAGTTTTATGTGGGTACGGATGTACGCAGCGCTGTTCTGGCGGGACAGATAGAATACCCTGAGACAGTGGTTGTGGAGCGGCTGGAGGAAGCCTGTGCACCGGTAACGCCATTTCAGCGCATCAGGCCCGTAAAAGAGAACGGGGAGAATCTGCGCGCCGCTATGGAGGAGGTTCCGCTGCGGACCATCAGCCCTTCCGACAGAAGGCAGAAGAATCTTCCGGAGACTACGGAATGTACAGGGGATCTGGGTTACAAACTGGCGGATGTGGAAGTCGGTACAGTAACTATGGAAACCTTTTTAAATCAGCTTTCTAATAATGATCTGGCATGTATGATGCGCGGCGAGGGCATGTGTTCCCCCAAGGTGACGCCGGGGACAGCGGGGGCCTTTGGGGGCGTGACAGAGCGGCTGAAAGGCTTTGGAATTCCCATCGCCTGCTGTGCGGACGGCCCCAGCGGTATCCGTATGGACTGCGGCAGCATCGCGTTTGCCATGCCAAACGGCACCTGCCTGGCATGTACCTTTAACGAAGCATTATTGGAAGAACTGTATCAATGGGAAGGAATGGAACTGCGCAGGAATAAGGTGGATACGCTTCTGGGACCCGGAATCAACATCCATAGAACCCCTTTAAACGGGCGCAATTTTGAATATTTCAGCGAGGACCCGCTGCTTACCGGTAAAATGGCGGCGGCACAGCTGAGAGGGATGGGACGTTACGGTGTGACCGGAACCATCAAGCATTTTGCCTGCAACAGTCAGGAGTACAAAAGGCATATGATAGAAGCGGTGATCTCCGAGCGGGCCCTGCGGGAAATCTACCTGAGGGCTTATGAGATTGCGGTAAAAGAGGGCGGGGCATATTCCATTATGAGTTCCTATAATCCTATCAATGGCTTCTGGGCCGCCAGTAATTATGATTTGATGACTACGATTCTTCGGAAAGAATGGGGTTATCAGGGTCTTGTGATGACCGACTGGTGGGGAGGAGGAAACGATGAAGGGGAAGTGGGCAGAGCGGATAACACAGCGGCCATGGCGCGCGCCCAGAACGATCTGTTTATGGTAACCTTAAGTGCGGAAGAGAACACACAGAATGATAACTCTATGGAGAGCCTTGCAAAGGGAACTGTGACCAGGGGAGAGTATCTGCGCAATGCCGCCAATATCTGCCGCTATCTGCTCCGCACACCGGCATGGCTTCGGATGAAAGGGGTGGAGACGGAACTGGACCGCAGGCTGGATGCGTGTGAATCCTGGGACGCGGGTGCATCGGAGCAGCTGCTGCGCATGGAACTGTCGAAAGACGGGGGAATTATTCCGGTGGAAGAGATGAATACCGCCAGGGGCAATTCCATATTGATCGAACTGGCTGTCAGGGAAAGAGGGTTTTACCGTCTGGAGTTTTTCTGCTGTGTGCCCGGGCAGGAGAGTCTTGCCCAGGTTCCCGTGACCATATCCCAGGACAAGCAGCTGTTGAAGACAATATCTCTGACGGGTGAAGATAAAGAGTGGCTAAAACAGGAAATTGCGCTGAATCCATTTTTCCGCAATACCGGCTTTTTGAAATTTTACTTCGGCCAGGGAGGTATGAAGCTGAAAGATGTAAAAGTGGTGCTGACAGAGTCCCTGGAAGAGAAAATCAGGGCGAGGACAGCCGCTCATGCAGCCGAGTGACAGGAAGAAAGAAAAAAAAGAGACGCAATCATTGAAATTAGCAGAGTCGGCGGAGGTGTGTGTAATGTTTGGCAGGAGAATTTCTAAATCAGGTGATACGCCGGATGGCATCAAAAAGTTACGGGAAACATTAGCCCGGGCAGAGGCGGTGATTATCGGCGCAGGAGCCGGGCTTTCCACCTCCGCCGGTTTTGTCTATACGGGTGAGCGCTTTGATAAGTATTTCCGGGATTTTTCTGAAAAGTACCATTTCAATGATATGTATTCCGGAGGTTTTTATCCGTATGATACGCCGGAAGAACATTGGGCATATTGGAGCCGGTATATTTACATCAACCGGTATATGGATGCACCGAAGCCGGTCTATAACAGGCTGTATGAGCAGATTAAGGATAAGGACTATTTTGTGCTTACGACGAATGTGGATCACTGTTTTCAGAAAGCCGGATTTGATAAGAGCAGGTTATTTTATACGCAGGGGGATTATGGTTTATTCCAGTGCAGTGATCCGTGCCATCAAATGACGTATGAGAACAGAGATACGATCCGGAAAATGGTGGAAGCCCAGGGGTATGAAATTGGAGAAAACGGTATCTTGACTTTACCGGAGGGCATAACACCCAAAATGATGATTCCCTCTGAACTGGTTCCTTATTGTCCCAGATGCCGGAAACCCATGAGCATGAACCTCCGGGCGGATCATAGCTTTGTGGAAGATGAAGGCTGGCGCCGGGCGTCAGAACGATATGCGAATTTCCTGCACAGACATCAGAATTCCAAGGTACTGTTTTTAGAACTTGCAGTGGGATTCAATACGCCCGGCATCATTAAGTATCCTTTCTGGCAGATGACGGCGGAGAATCCCAGGGCGATCTATACTTGTATCAATTATGGGGAGGCGATCTGCCCGAAGAAGATCGCGGATCAGTCGATTTGTATAGATGGGGATATTGACTGGGTTTTACAGCAGATGACAGGATAAAAAGTAATATGGATTTCTGTTTTGGACTCGAGGTACATAAAAATGTGCAGATACACATAAAATAGGAATGACGGGTTGAAAAACACCTGGTTTCATAGTAGAATATAATTACTAAAAAATGTGTATTTGCACAAAAACAAGGAGCTGGATAATGGAAATCGAAAGAAATATGTACCTTCAGCAGCTGATTCTGAGAAAAGATAATGGAATGATAAAGGTAATCACAGGTATACGAAGATGCGGAAAATCATTTTTACTGTTTAACATATTTAAAAAATACTTAATGGAAAACGGTGTAAACGAAGACCACATTATTGAGATTGCGCTGGACGGTATCGGAAATGAAGAATTAAGAGATCCCAAAACCTGTTATCAGTATATAAAAGCTGCTGTGAAGGATAAAGAGCGCTATTATCTGCTTTTAGATGAAATACAATTTATGCCCCGGTTTGAGGAAGTGCTGAATGGCCTGCTTCGTGTGGATCATGTTGACATATATGTGACTGGAAGTAATTCCAGATTTTTATCCAGTGATATTGTAACAGAGTTCCGGGGCAGAGGGGATGAGGTCAGGGTTTATCCTCTTTCTTTTGCGGAATTCTATTCTGTTTATGATGGGGAATACGAGGATGCATGGAATGATTACATGATTTATGGAGGGCTGCCGCAGGTTGCCGGATTTCAAACAGAACGCCAGAAAGCAGAATATTTAAAAAATATTTTCACAAACGTATATTTGAAAGATGTAGTTGAAAGAAACAGTATTCAAAGTATTGATGAAATAAGTACATTGGTGGATATTCTTGCTTCTGCCATTGGGGCTCCGACGAATCCGACGAAGATATCTAATACT
>JAAVAG010000093.1 GCA_014804185.1 Lachnospiraceae bacterium | reverse complement strand
GGGTGAGGACGGCACTCTGGAGACCATTGAGAGTCTGCTGGATGCGGCGACGGAATATCTGGGAACGAAAGATGCCATGGCCACAGCCGCTTATCTGGAGGAACTTGCCGACAATGTCGTGATAGAAAATACTTCACAGGCATTTCAGAATCTGTATGCCGCTCTTTTGCAGCAGATTGGACCGGAAGCATCCGCCGCTTATTATACCATCGGATACGAGGCTTACAAAAATGAAATGTACGAGCAGGCCATAGAGGGACTGTCAAAGGCAGTATATTATGACGCCCAGAACAGAGACGCTATTTTTAATCTGGGAAATGCCTACAGCCGAAACGGCGATGTGGAAAACGCCATTGCGGCTTACCAGCAAGTTGTGGATCTCTTTCCGGGCACGGAGAGC
Source organism: Lachnospiraceae bacterium (assembly GCA_014804185.1). GTDB lineage: Bacteria > Bacillota > Clostridia > Lachnospirales > Lachnospiraceae > Acetatifactor. The sequence goes on along the minus strand of JAAVAG010000093.1, from coordinate 11,036 downwards.
GCCAGAAGATCGCAGAGATATATCAACGATCTGAGCGAATGAACGTCGGAACGATAAATGAAGAATATACTAAGGAGAACTTATGGAATGGATATTTTTACCATTTTCCCATAGGTTCTTTTTCTTATTATAATCCGGAGACGATGGAAAGGACGGGCATTCATATGGACGATTTTCAGGTCATTGACAATTATTTGATGGTGAGGATGCCGGAGGAGGTTGACCATCACAAATCGACGTATATCAGTGAGAGAGCCGACAAATATATTCTGCGGCAGCAGGTTTCCAACGTGGTATTTGATTTCGAGGATACCAGATTTATGGATTCCTCAGGGATCGGTATTATCATGGGGCGGTACAAGAAAATATCCTGTTTCGGCGGCAGAGTGTTTGCCATTCACGCGGACAGGCAGATCAGGCGGATCCTGCATATTTCGGGGCTTGGCAAGATCGTTGAGATTATGGAATAAAAAGGAGGAAGAAAATGATAGAGGTAAAAGAGAAGAGGCCGTATGTTTTGCAGGAGGGGGACCGGTTTCAAAATGAGATATGCCTGGAATTTGACGCCATATCCTGCAATGAAAGCTTTGCCAGGGTGGCGGTTGCGGCATTTATCGCACCACTGAACCCCACCATGGAGGAAGTGTCCGATGTGAAGACCGCGGTGTCCGAGGCGGTCACCAATGCCATCATCCACGGTTATGAGAATACATACGGCTATGGAAAACATGGACAGAGCAGTCCGGTATGCTGTCCCATTCATGAGGGAAAGGTGTATCTGCGGTGCAGGCTGTCCCAGGGAATCCTGTATGTGGAAATCGAGGACAAGGGCGTGGGCATCGACAACCTGAGCAGAGCTATGGAGCCGCTGTTTACCACCCGGCCGGAACTGGAGAGATCCGGCATGGGATTTGCCTTTATGGAGGCTTTTATGGATGACCTGGAGGTGGAATCTCAGCCGGGGAGAGGGACGATTGTCAAAATGAAAAAGAAACTGGGAAGCGGCGGCTGGCTCTCCTGCGAGGAGGAGGGATAAATTGGAGGAAGTATCAGTACTGATAGCAAAAGCGCAGGCGGGCGATAAAAAGGCCCGGGAAGTACTGATTGAAAAGAATCTGGGGCTTGTCCATCATATCGTAAAACGCTTTTTGGGCAGGGGATATGACGCGGAGGATCTGTTTCAGATCGGAAGTATCGGATTGATGAAAGCAGTTGACAAATTTGACCTGACCTACGACGTAAAATTCTCCACCTATGCGGTGCCCATGATATCCGGGGAGATCAAGAGATTTCTGCGTGACGACGGAATGGTGAAAGTTGGAAGAACGTTAAAGGAAAACGGATTTAAAGTAAAGATCGCCAGAGAGAGACTTACCCAGAGACTGGGCAGGGAGCCGAACATCAGCGAGGTAGCGGAGGAGGCGGGTATGAGCGTGGAGGAGGTAGTGATGGCCATGGAGGCCGGAGCGGAGGTGGAATCCATCTATCAGTCGGTCTATCAGTCGGACGGCAGCGAGGTGTATCTGGTGGACAAGCTGGCCAGCGAGGATCGGGAAAAGGAAGAACTGCTGAATCACATGCTGCTTCAGCAGCTTCTGGAGGATCTGGATGAAAAGGAACGCGATCTGATCAAGATGCGTTATTTTCAGAATCAGACCCAGACGGAGGTAGCCAGAAAACTTGGCATCAGCCAGGTGCAGGTCAGCAGACTGGAAAAAAGGATCCTGGTCAGGATGCGGGCGAAAGTGTAATTATTAAAACTTACTTAATTCCACCGATTACCACTTTTCATGCGTGTCAAAATAAAGTATATTTATAGTTGGAAGTTGAGAACACATACGTCAGGGGAGATAATATATGACACAAAAGAAAAGAGAGATCACATTTTACATGACAACCATTATCAGCTGTCTGGTAGCAATGACCGTGGTGGTGATTGCGGCGCTGTTGATCTATGACAGGATCCGGGAAAAGGCGGATGATAAAGAAGCGCAGGAGGCGATTGCCAATGCGCCGGTCACATACACGCAGGAGGAAGTGGACGCCATGCTGGCGCAGGCTGTCAGCGATGCGCAGGAGCAGACCAGCAGGGAGACCCAGGAGCGGATTCTTGCCGAACTTGAGGAGAGTCTGATCAACGGGCCTACCACGGTGCAGGCCCTTCGTCCTTTTTATCCGAATGATATTGTGGTGGTAAGCAACAGCGTTTTCCATTTTGTACCCATCAAGGACAACCTGAAAAAACACGGTCTGCTGCAGGAGAACATACAGGTATTGGAGAACGGTGAAATGCAGTATGTGCAGGACGGCCAGGTGGTGTCCCACAAGGGAATAGACGTGTCCAAGTATCAGGGCAGTATCGACTGGGAGAAGGTGGCTGCGGACGGTGTGGAATTTGCCATTATCCGCCTGGGGTACAGAGGATATGGGAAAGAAGGAACGATCGTTGAGGACGAGACTTTCAAGGCCAATATCGCGGGAGCAAATGCGGCGGGCGTCAAGGTGGGCGTATACTTTTTTGCGCAGGCCATCACTGAGGAAGAGGCACTGGAGGAGGCACGGTTTGTGCTGGATCTCATCGCGCCCTACAAGGTGGATTTTCCGGTGGTCTATGATGTGGAGAAGACCAGAGAAAGTTCCGGCCGGATGAATCAGCTGACGCAGGAGGAACGGACGAGGGTAACGATCACATTCCTGAATGCCATCAGGGAAGCCGGTTATACGCCCATGCTCTACGGCAATATGGAGATGCTGTCCGTTTTGATCGATGTGGAGCAGCTTGAGGAATATGAAAAATGGTACGCCTATTACGGATCCCAGCTGTATTTTCCCTATGAGTATTCCATATGGCAGTACAGTGAGAAAGGCGTGGTGAACGGGATTAATGGAGATGTGGATCTGAACATCAGCTTTAAATTATGGGGGGAATAGTGTAAAAAATCAGAGATTTTTTACACGCGAAGTCAGATGGATCATTGTTTGTGCGGCGGCACAGAGAAACGGCTGGGATACAGTCGGCTCTCTGTGCTGTTTTGTATATTTTTTAAAAAATTCCACAGACTAGATGCAAAACAGACCAGACGGAAAGAAAAATATGGGGTGCGAAGCAGCTTATGGCGGAAACGATTATTTATCTGAAACTGGAGAGAAACATCGAGGTACAGTCCGAGGACGTCTTTTTATCGGACGCAGCCAGCGTGCAGTGTGCGGACACGGCAGCGGCGGCAAAGGCAAAGGCGGTGAAAATACACAAGTTTCGGGAAGGGGAACCCAAGAGATGTGTGGTCAGCGTCCTAAAGATCATAGAATTGATAGAAAAGGCGTGTCCGGGCGTGTCGGTGGAAAGTCTGGGCGAGACGGATGTTCTGCTGGAACTGGTGTCGGTAAGCAGACATAAGGGATGGGTGCAGGGGTGGAAAGCGGCTCTGGTGGCGGCGGTCAGCTTTTTCGGCACTGCTTTTACCATTATGGCTTATCACAATGATATCGGTATTGTGGATGTATTTGGACAGATTCACAGAATTGTTATGGGGCAGGAGCCTCAGGGCGTTTCCGTTCTGGAAGCGGCGTATTCGGTGGGGCTGGGGCTGGGAATCATCGTCTTCTTTAACCATGTCGGAGGGAGACGCATCACGAAAGATCCCACGCCGATAGAAGTGGCGCTGCGCAAATATGAGAAGGATGTGGATATGACGCTGATCGATACGGCCGACAGGGAGGGAAAAACCATTGATGTGGATTAGGTATATTTTTCTGGCGGTGTCCGGCGCAAGTTTCGGACTTCTCGCGGCGGCAGGCGTATTCACCGTGCTGGTGGCGGTGGGACTGGTGCCGCGCTTTGCGGGAAAGACGCACACGGGACGAAAGGTCATTTTGTATGAGGAGATGGTTATAGCAGGCACCATCGTGGGAAGTTTTGTCAGCATTTTTGAGCGCTACAGCGGGATAGGCGGCTGGATGCTGCGCCATGGTGTGTCCGCACGGGCGTGGCAGATTACCGGAAGTCTGATTCTGCTGGCGTGCGGCATTTTTGCCGGGATGTTTATCGGATGCCTGGCGCTTGCCATAGCGGAGATGCTGGACAGCATACCGATATTTGCCCGGAGGATCGGATTCCGGCATGGTATGGGAATTGCCATATGCGCTATGGCAGTGGGGAAAATATGCGGCTCGCTTCTCTACTTCCTGCTGCGGATTCATGAGGCGGCGCAGTGACGGCAGATGCAGATGCAGGAGCGGGGCGGAAGCAGACATTATTGTCTGTGCGGTGGGATGCTCTAAAAGGCATCCCACCAATTCCCACATTCGCAAAATTCGCGCTTATGCGCTCTTGCGTCTGCTTACGCATCCGCATTTTGCTCATTCGGGAAAGGGTTGCTAATCCAACGTCTAACCTGCATTGCAATAAATTGCATGCAGGTCAGTCATTGGATTGCAACCGCACAGGTGGAAACATTTTTAGGGAAGAAAGGAACGAATAAGTGGAAAATAATCAACAATTGGAAAAAGAACGGGAAGTGCAGGAAATACAGGAAACTCAGGACAAACAGGTGCAGGCAAAAGAATATGAAAAATATGTGAAACAGGTGACGCCCACCCATAATCTGTGGCTGCAGATGCTCAAGGCCTTTCTCGTGGGTGGGATTATCTGCACGATAGGGCAGTTTATATTAAATTATTGCACAGGTTCGCTGGGGATCGGCAAGGAGGAGGCGGGAAGCTGGTGCGCCCTGGTTCTGGTGCTGGCCAGCGTGCTGCTTACGGGATTCAATATTTATCCCGGTATTGTGAAATGGGGCGGCGCCGGCGCGCTGGTGCCCATCACCGGATTTGCCAACAGCGTGGCGGCTCCGGCCATTGAATTTAAAAAGGAGGGCTGGGTCTTCGGCGTGGGCTGTAAGATCTTTAATATCGCGGGCCCGGTGATATTGTACGGGATTTTTACCAGCTGGGCGCTGGGGGTGGTTTATTATTTCCTGCAGATGATGGGAATGTATTGGGCATAAAGATGTAATGGGTTTACAGTTATAAGAACAAGGCAGCGAAACGACAGGTTTGGATGCCTTGTTTTTTTCTGCGGGTTTTGGAACCATGCCTCGCACATGCCAGAGTGTATACGGCCCGGAATCAAAAATATACTTGCTGACACGCGGATGTGGTACTATACTAAAAAAGAAAATGTCTGGATAACGAATGGAGCATTGCAGTGTATTCTTTCACCCCTCTTATGTCATTGCGAGGGCATATCAGGCAGGGGGTTTTTAGGAGGAGACGAATGACTTTACAGGAGTTTTTTGTGCAGTATCCGGCGGTGGCGATTGCTTTTTCCGGCGGCGTGGACTCAGCTTTCCTTTTGTATGCGGCTCAAAAATACGCTCAAAAAGTGCGGGCCTATTATGTGAAATCAGAATTCCAGCCGGAGTTTGAATGGAAAGACGCGCAGCGGCTGGCAGAGGAACTGGGAGCTGAAATGAAGACGCTTCCGCTGAAAGTGCTCACTGTTCCCGGTGTAAGCGAAAACCCGCCGGACCGCTGCTATCATTGCAAAAAAGCGATTTTCGGCGGGATTATGGAGGCGGCTGCCGCGGATGGCTTTACGGTTCTGCTGGACGGAACCAATGCTTCCGATGATGCGGGAGACCGGCCGGGGATGCGCGCCCTGAAAGAATTGTCCGTTCTGTCTCCCCTGCGCGGGTGCGGTTTGACCAAGACGCAGATCCGGCAGCTTTCCAGAGAGGCCGGACTGTTTACATGGAATAAACCTGCGTATGCCTGCCTTGCCACACGAATTCCCACCGGGGAAGAAATCACCGAACAAAAGCTGTCCGCCACGGAATCGGCGGAAAATTATCTGTTTTCTCTCGGATTTACAGATTTTCGTGTCCGCTCCCAGGAGGGACATGCCAGGCTGCAGATGCCTAAGGAACAGATGGAACAGGTAATCAGACACAGGCAGGAGATTCTGAGCACACTGAAACAATACTATCAAACGGTATCATTGGATCTGGAGGAAAGAAAATAAAAATGAATGACGACATCAGAAAGCTGCTGGAGGGCGTCAGCAATGGCAGCGTTTCCATTGAGGATGCGCTTTTGGCACTGAAAAAAAAGCCCTTTGAAGATATCGGCTATGCCAAGGTTGATATGCACCGCAAAGTGCGGCAGGGAGCGGCGGAAGTAATTTACGGCGCGGGAAAAACGCCGGAGCAGATCATCGGAATAGTGGGAACCATGCTGAAAAACGGACAGAATACTATCCTGATCACCCGCCTGTCCGAAGAGGCAGCCGCGCTTGTGGAAAAGACCCATCCCATGCGCTACGATAAGGAGTCCAGGTGCGGGATTATCGGGCAGATACCAAAACCCGACGGGATCGGAAAAATTGTGGTAGCTACGGGCGGCACAAGCGATATTCCCGTGGCGGAGGAGGCGGCGCTGACTGCAGCCGCACTGGGAAATGAGGTGGTCCGCCTGTATGATGTGGGCGTCGCGGGACTGCACCGGACTCTGGCACATCTTGAGGACATCATGAGCGCCAGTGTGATCATTGCCATTGCTGGAATGGAAGGAGCGCTTGCAAGCGTGATCGGGGGGCTTGCGGACTGCCCGGTCATCGCGGTTCCCACCAGCGTGGGCTACGGGGCGTCTTTCGGCGGACTGTCCGCCCTGCTTTCCATGCTCAATTCCTGTGCCAGCGGCGTCTCAGTGGTCAATATTGACAATGGCTTTGGAGCCGGATACCTTGCCAGCCGGATCAATCATATGAATATCACACACACGCCCCAGCATTAAACGGAACTGGAATCAAAAACAGTCTCGGAACGAAAGTGCCCGGGAGGATTTTCAGATGTGTTCCCTGCATCTGAAAATCCTCCCCAGTGTGGGCACTGTAGTGAAGAGACGGAACTGGAATAAAGAGACGGTACTGGAATAGGAGGACCCAATATTGAAAACGTTATATCTTGACTGCTCCATGGGAGCGGCGGGCGACATGCTGACGGCCGCCCTGCTGGAACTGCTCCCTGACCCGGATCAATTTATGGAGGAACTGAATGCGCTCGGGATTCCCGGAGTTCGCTATACAAGGGAACCGGCCGTAAAATGCGGGATTACGGGAACCCACATCTCCGTGACGGTAAACGGCGAGGAGGAAGAAAGCCACGATGTGCATCATCACAATCAGGAACATAACCATGGACATAGCCATGAGCATGAGCACAGTCATGAGCACGAGCATGAGCATCATCACAGCGGGCTGCATGACATTGAGCACATTGTCAGAGAACATCTGCATCTGTCCCGTAAGGTACAGGATGATGTGATGGCGGTCTATAAGCTTATTGCCGGGGCCGAAAGCAAGGTGCATGGCAGAACGGTGGAGGAGGTGCACTTTCATGAAGTCGGCGCAATGGATGCGGTTGCCGATATTGCGGCGGTGTGTCTGCTGATGGACAGGCTCTCGCCGGACAACATCGTGGTATCTCCGATCCACGTGGGAAGCGGCCAGGTTCGCTGCGCCCATGGGATTCTGCCTGTTCCCGCTCCCGCAACGGCGCATATTCTGAGCGGCGTGCCGATCTATGGCGGCAGCGTCAGGGGAGAACTGTGTACGCCTACCGGCGCGGCTCTGCTTCGTCACTTTGCACACGGGTTTGGCGAAATGCCCGTTATGAGAACCACGGCTATCGGTTATGGGATGGGCAAAAAAGATTTTGAGGCGGCAAACTGTGTGCGGGCGATGCTGGGGGAGACGGAGTCCGTACAGGAGGAGATCTGTGAACTGAGTTGTAATGTGGACGATATGACCGGAGAGGCTGTGGGCTTTGCCATGGAACAGCTTTTTGAGGACGGTGCGCTCGACGTATATACGGTTCCCATCGGCATGAAGAAGTCCAGGCCCGGTATTCTCATCCATGTCATGTGCCGGGAGTCGGACAGGGAAAAGATTGTGAAATCCATTTTCAGACATACCACGACCATCGGTATTCGGGAGAGCAGGCTTCACCGCTATGTGCTGGACAGGCGGATGGAGACACTGGATACGCCGTATGGCTCTGTCAGGCGCAAAGTATCGTCCGGTTACGGTGTGGAACGCAGAAAATATGAATATAATGATCTCGCGCGCATTGCAAAAGAGAACCATATCAGCATTGCCGAGGCTGAGTCTTTGATGGAGGAGTTGTGAAGATGAAGAACAAAAAAATGATGGCTTTTCTTCTGGCCGGGATCCTGTTAATCGGAATCGGAGTGATGGCGCTTTTGTATCGCCGTACAGAGCCGTCCGGGGAGTCTGACGGTACAGTAGAGGAGTCTGACGATGCGACGGAGGAGTCCGACAGCGGAGAGAAAGAATCCCCATCCTTTGTTGAGACAGAAGGGGATCCAATGGAAATCACCCACTATGCGGAGATTACGATCCAGGACTATGGGACGATCACGGTTGCTCTGTATGGAAACGCAGCGCCGATCACCGTTGAGAATTTTGTCGCTCTGGCGGAAGATGGGTTTTATGATGGACTTACCTTTCACCGCATTTGGAAAGGATTTATGATGCAGGGAGGAGATCCCCTGGGGAACGGGACGGGAGGATCCGGAAAAACCATTGTGGGGGAGTTTTCCGACAATGGCATTGAAAACGTTCTTTCCCATACAAGGGGAGCGATTTCCATGGCGCGTTCCCAAAAATATGACAGCGCAAGTTCCCAGTTTTTTATTGTTCATGAGGACAGCACGGGGCTGGACGGACAGTATGCCGTCTTTGGGTATGTGACGGACGGAATGGATGTTGTAGATGCGGTCTGCGAGGATGCAAAGCCCATAGACGGCAACAGAATGATCGCTTCCGAGCAGCAGCCGGTTATCACGAGTATCGTCATTGTAATGCCGGAGAAATAGCGGAAAATCCCGATGCGAAAGGAGAACGGAAGATGGAAGAATACAGATCTTTTTCCGATAAGATACGGAAAATACCGTATGGCGGGGACTACAACCCGGAGCAGTGGACGGAGGATGTGTGGCAGGAGGACATGAGGCTGTTTCGGCTGGCAGGGATCGACTGTGTCACCCTGAATGTGTTCAGCTGGGCGGCGCTGCAGCCGTCGGAGGATTGCTACTCTTTTGACAGACTGGACCGGATCATGGAACTGGTCCGGGAGAACGGATTAAAGGTGATTCTGGCCACATCCACGGCAGCCCACCCGGCCTGGATGGCCAGAAAATATCCGGAGGTACTCCGGGTGAACTTCAGCGGTATGCGCAGGAAATTCGGCAATCGGCATAACTCCTCTACCAACAGCCCTACCTTCGAAAAGTATGCTGCGAGCCTGGGGGGATAGCACGCGGAGCGGTATCAGGGGTATGAGAATATTATCGCATGGCATGTGTCCAACGAGTACGGGGGAGAGTGCTACTGCGAAAACTGCGAGAGGGCATTCCGGGAATGGCTCAGGAAAAAATATCAGACCCTGGAGGAATTGAACCGCGTCTGGGACACCGCTTTCTGGGGCCATACCTTTTACGATTGGGAGGAGATTGTCTCGCCCAGTCTGCTCAGCGAGCATTTTGATATGGAGCGCACGACTTTTCAGTGGATATCTTTGGATTATAAGCGATTTATGTCCGATTCCATGCTGAAAAATTATCGCAGCGAATATGAGGAGATCAAAAAGATTTCGCCGGATATTCCGGTGACCACCAACCTGATGGGCTTTTACAAGGGGCTGGATTACCAGAAGTGGGCCGCATATCTGGATTTTGCGTCCTGGGATAATTATCCCGCGTTCGGCGCGCCCGCGTCTGCGGCGGCCATGGCCCATGACCTGAACCGGGGGCTGAAACAGGGAGCGCCCTTTGCGCTGATGGAGCAGACGCCCAGCGTCACAAACTGGCACCCCTACAGCACGCTGAAACGTCCCGGCGTTATGCGGCTGCTAAGTTTCCAGGCGATTGCCCACGGGGCGGATTCCGTACTGTTTTTCCAGATGAGGCGAAGCATAGGAGCCAGCGAGAAATATCACGGCGCGGTCATTGATCATGTGGGACATGAAAACACCAGAGTCTTCCGGGAAGTGCAGGCGCTGGGAAAAGAACTGGAAGAGTTGGGAGAGCGGCTGCTGGGCAGCAGGACAAAGGCGCAGGCTGCCATTATAGTGGACTGGGACAACTGGTGGGCGCTGGAATATTCCGCAGGACCAAACAGGGATATGAGATATCTGGAGGAAGTGCAACGCTGTTATAATGTGTTTTACGAGCAGAATATTCCGGTGGATATCATATCTGTGACGGATTCGCTGGAGGGCTATTCTCTTGTGGCCGCGCCGCTGCTCTATATGGTAAAAGAAGGGTACGAAAAGAAGCTGGAGGCGTTTGTAGCAGGCGGAGGTACTTTGATTACCGGCTTTTTCTCAGGGATCGTGGACGAACATGATCTGGTGTGTCCCGGGGGATATCCGGGAAGACTGCGGGAGGTGCTGGGGATCTGGGTGGAGGAGACGGATTCGCTTCCCCCGGAGATTCAAAACAGTTTCACCTGGGAGGGCAAGTACTATGAGTGCGGACTGCTCTGCGACATTCTCCATACGAGAGGGGCGCAGGCACTTGCTGCCTATGAGAAAGAGTTTTACGCCGGAAGTCCGGCGCTCACCGTGAACCGATATGGAAAAGGGCTGGCGTACTATGCGGCGACCAGGGGAAACGAAGAATTTTACAGGGATTTTCTGGGAAAAGCCGCGCGGGATGCGGGGATTATGCCCGTGTGGGAGAAACTTCCCGGGGTGGAGGTCTGTGTCCGCAAGAATGCGGAGCATACATTTCTGTTTTTCCTGAACCATGGGGAGGAGACGGTAAAAACCGCTGCCAGGGAATGCGCGCAGTCACTGCTGGACGGCGCATGTTATCAGAAAGGAGAACAATTTGAGATCGGTCCAAAGGGAGTGGTGATTTTACAGATTTCCTAATCGCAAAAATATAGGAAACATCATAAAAATGTATGATGTTTCCTGAAGCTTAGATATTGTGCGATAATATTATACTTCGCT
>JAAVAG010000092.1 GCA_014804185.1 Lachnospiraceae bacterium | reverse complement strand
TGCACCTTTATCCGAAATGCAGAGAATTGATGGACTGGATGAAAATGAAGTCAATAAGAGATATATGCATCATTATAATTTCCCGTCCTATTCTGTTGGTGAGACAAAACCCAGCAGAGGACCGGGACGCCGTGAGATCGGTCACGGAGCGCTGGCAGAGCGCGCGCTGATTCCGGTGCTGCCCTCGGAGGAGGAGTTCCCTTATGCGATCCGCACCGTTTCGGAGACCTTTGAGTCCAACGGTTCCACCTCCATGGCATCCACCTGTGCATCCTGCATGTCCCTGATGGCGGCGGGCGTACCTATCAAAAAGATGGTGGCAGGTATCTCCTGCGGACTTGTCACCGGGGAAACAGATGACGATTATGTGCTTCTGACAGATATTCAGGGACTGGAAGACTTCTTCGGCGATATGGACTTTAAGGTGACAGGAACCACGGAGGGCATCACAGCCATCCAGATGGATATCAAGATCCACGGACTGACACGGCCTATCGTGGAGGGCGCGATTGCACGGTGCCGCGATGCAAGGCTGTTTATCATGGACACCTGCATGAAACCGGTCATTTCCGCACCCCGCAGCGAAGTCAGCAAATATGCGCCTAAGATTATTTCTCTTCAGATCGACCCTGAGAGAATCGGCGATGTGGTCGGACAGAGAGGAAAGACCATCAATGAGATCATTGCCCGTACCGGCGTGAAGATCGATATTACGGATGACGGACAGGTATCTGTCTGCGGTACGGATATTACAATGATGGATAAGGCCGTTGAGATGATCAAGATCATAGTGACGGACTTTGAGGAAGGCCAGATCTTCAAGGGCAAGGTTGTCAGCATCAAAGAGTTTGGAGCATTCCTTGAGTTTGCACCCGGCAAAGAGGGAATGGTTCACATTTCCAAGATCAGCAAGCAGAGGATTGCGCATGTGGAAGACGTGCTTACACTGGGAGACGTGGTGACGGTGGTTTGTCTTGGCAAGGATAAGATGGGCCGCATCAGCTTTTCCATGAAAGATGTGGCGCAGAAATAATGCGTGCCTGAAAAGCAGTGAATACAGAGACAGAGGAATATAAAGTTCCTCTGTCTTTTTATTATACATAAGGACAGCCGCGGAGCGCGGTGTCCGTTGTTTTGTAGTGCGCAGAACATTTCCCTGTCATATTCAAACCGGCCCGACATATATTAGATTTAAGGACAGGCAATAGGGGGAAAGCGGATGAACGGGGACAGGGGACTGCTCTATATTTTTCCGGCATCCATGCGAAAACTGTGGGAGCATGCGGCCGGACAGGCGGAGAACATACAGGAGATCAGATTGCGCAGGGACAGGCCCGTGATCATCCGAAGGCACGGAGGGGAAATATTTCTGAAGTCCGACGGAAGTTTTACCGTCCATGACAGGGAGGCGCGCGTCGCAAAGGGCGAAGAACTGGAGGAAATCCTGAATTACATATGTCATTATTCCATATATGCCTTTGAGGACGAACTCAGGAAAGGATTCTTGACAGTGCCGGGGGGACACCGCATCGGAGTGGCGGGGCAGGCCGTGCTGGAGACAGCGGAGACAGTGAGAAACCTGAAACATATTTCTTATATGAATATCCGGGTAGCCCATCAGATCCGGGGGGCCGCGGACAAGATATTGCCGTCGCTGTATGAGAGAGGAAAACTGTGCAGTACACTGATCATTTCTCCGCCCGGATGTGGGAAGACAACCATGCTTCGGGATATCATACGGCAGGCCTCCGACGGAAACGCCTATGGAAAAGGTGTGACGGTGGGTGTGGTGGATGAGAGGTCGGAGATTGCGGGAAGCTTTATGGGAGTGGCGCAGAATGATGTGGGGATGCGCACGGACGTGCTGGACGGCTGTCCCAAGGTATGCGGCATGATGATGCTGATCCGGTCCATGGCTCCTGAGATCATCGCCGTGGATGAACTGGGAGGGGAGGAGGATCGGACCGCGCTGCGGAAAGTCTCGTCCTGCGGCTGCAGGCTGCTTGCCACGGTACATGGGGAGAGCCTGCAGGAACTCCTGGAGAAGGAGGACATGAAAAAGATCCTGCAGGACGGACTGTTTGAACGATATATGATACTGGAAAAGCGGTCGGGGGTTCCCGCGGTCAGAGGTGTTTTCGGAAAGGAGTATCAGCCATGCTGAAGCTTATAGGCGCTTTTATGGTAATTTTCGGATGCAGCAACATGGGATTTTACTATCGAGGGGAACTGCGGGAAGGACTGCACCATATGCGGATGCTCCGGCAGATTCTGGAAATGATGATGAGCGAGATACGCTACAATAAATCCACGCTGCCGGAGTGCTGCAGGCAGGTGGGAAAGAATGCGGAGTCTCCTTACGCGGAGGCGCTGACGGAAATCTATGATCTTATGAGTTCGCGGAGCGGATATTGTTTTTCCCAGTGCTGGGAACAGGAGATGGGAAAGTGTCTGGCCGGGCTTCCGATTTCCGGGAAAGAAACACAGATGGCGCTTGGACTTGCATCCTGCGGGAGCCTGAACGACTGTGACATGCAAATCCGCGCCATCGAACAGTACCGGGATATGATAGACTATGCCGTCAGAAAACGCGAGGAAGCTTTGCACCGGCAGGGAAAGATGGCGGCGGGACTGGGCATTATGAGCGGGCTTCTGCTGGTCGTGATTCTGATATAACAGATACCAATGGAGGAAGTATGGACGTTAGTCTGATTTTTAAAATTGCGGCAGTTGGCATATTGATCACAATACTCAGCCAGATTCTGAAACACAGCGGCAGGGAGGAACATGCCTTTTTGATCAGCCTGGCGGGCCTTATTCTGGTTCTGACGTGGATTGTGCCCTATATATATGATTTGTTTATGACCATTCAGACACTGTTTTCCCTGTGAGGCAAATGCTCTGATGTTATAAGCCGCAAAGCTATGTGGAGGGATTGGCGGTATGGAGATCATTAAGGTGGGAATATTGGGCGTGGTGGGCGTACTGATCGCCATCCAGTTCAAAAGTCAGAAACCGGAATACAGCATTTATATAGGAATCGGAGTGTGCATTCTGATATTCTGCTATGCGCTTCAGTATCTGAGCAACGTGGCGGCGCAGCTTCAGATATTGCAGAGATATATGGAGACGGGACAGGAATATCTGACGGCACTGCTGAAAATTGTGGGAATTACCTATATCTGTGAATTCAGCGCGGGAATATGCAAGGATGCAGGCTATCAGTCTGTGGCGTCCCAGATCGAGGTGCTGGGCAAACTCACTGTCATGTTTGCCGGACTGCCGATTCTCTTTGCCATGATCGAACAGATGGAGGGCTTTTGGAGATGACAATGGATTTTTCCCAGATGTGGCAGGAATATGATCTGGAGGCGCTGGAACAAAAGATAGACGGATTGTTTCCGTCTTATTCTTTTGACTTTGAAGAACTGTTTTCCAGAATCCTGCAGGGCGACATTCTCGGAGCCATAGGAAATGCTCTGGAGTCTGTGGCGGGAAGCCTGGGGGCGCAGGTGTCCGGCATCAGGGAGACTCTGGTGTGGCTGCTGGTGCTGGGAATTCTGGCTGCGGTGATTACGCATTTTGTGGATATCTTTGATAATCACCAGATTGCGGACATCGGCTTTTATTTTGTATACCTGCTTCTCACGACGATTCTGCTCAGATGCTTTCAGGAGGCGGCTGCCGTGACGGTGCAGACGCTGGGGGATCTGGTGACATTTATTCAGATTTTTATTCCCACATACCTGCTCGCCGTGGGGGTGGCCACCGGCGCAGTGACGGCATCCGCATATTACTCTCTGATACTGGTGCTGATCTATCTGGTGCAGAAACTTCTGCTCACACTGGTGCTGCCGTGTATTTACGGATATGTGTTCCTGTCTGTGATCAACGGCATATGGATCGAAGAGAGACTGACCCTTCTCATTGATTTTATGGAAAAGGGAATCCGCCTGCTGTTGAAAATATCCCTTGGGATCGTCACCGGCGTCAGCGTGTTTCAGTCCATGATAACGCCTGCTCTGGATTCCGTGAAAGCGTCCGCACTGCAAAAGGCGGTGTCCGCCATACCGGGCATCGGAAATGTGGCGGACGGGGTGGTGGACATTATACTGGGATCGGCCGCGGTGATCAAAAACAGTATCGGTGTGGTGCTGCTGATCCTGCTGCTCGCGGTCTGTGTGGCTCCGCTGGTCAAAATATTTGCCATCGCCGCGCTGGTCAAGCTTGCGGCGGCGCTTCTGGGCGTGATCAGCGACAAGAGACTCACCTTTTGTGCGGACAAGGTGGGAAACGGCAGCATACTTTTACTGCGGACGGCCGGAACGGCAATGGTATTGTTTCTGATCGCAATTTCGGTGGCCGCTTTCACCATGGGAAGGGGATGAAACAGAATGGGAAATATGTTGTTTGAGACCATCCGCAGGGTGGGAATCTTCATGATCTGTGCACAGATGATCGTTCACCTGAAACCAAATGAATCCTATGAAAAATACCTGAAATTTCTTATGAGTATTATGGTTATGGTGCAGATCATTTTTCCCATTATGCAGATGCTCGGGAGCGAGTGGGACGGAACGCAGTTTTCGGATCGGGTGAGAGATTACGGTAAGGCCATGCAGGGAGAAAAAAGCAGCGCCGATCTGGCGGATGCCGCAGATGAGATTGTAGAGAAATACACCATGCGGGAAATTGATTCCAGGCTGGAGCAGGAGGCGCAGGAGGACGGAACGGAGAATGGAACGGAGAATGGGGATGCGGCTTTGCCGGAGGATGCAGGTGAGGTGGAGCGGGTCGTTATTGACAGAATCGAGGTGGATTAGATGGAAAAAAAGATAAAGGAACTGCTTGGCAAAAAGAATAACCTGATTGTCATTCTCCTTCTGGGAGTTCTGCTTCTGGTGATTGCCATCCCGGTAAATGACAAAAACAAAGAAAGCGACAGTCAGCAGTCCGGGCTATGGAGCGGCACAACGGATCAGTCATCGGAAGAGAGCGGCCCGGAGCG
>JAAVAG010000091.1 GCA_014804185.1 Lachnospiraceae bacterium | reverse complement strand
TGACGAACCGGAATTGCAGACAGGAGGTATCCCGATGGGAAAAACCATGAAAAGGATTGTATTGATACTATTATTCCTAATTTTAGGAGTTTCCACCGCCGCTTTGGCATATCTGCATTTTTTTGCGCCGGGAGATGAGGATCTCTCGGGAGAGTGGACCGCGGAATTGGATATGACAGAACAGGCCGCTGTCACTGCACTTGACTGGTTGCAGGATATAGAAGCTGTCACTGTTTCACTGGAGGATATGGAGGACTATATGCAGGATCTGACCGTCCAGGTGAATCTGACTCTGGAGCAGACCGCACGATTTGAGGGGACTTTCCGGTGCAGTGTCCTGCCGGAGAGTTATGAGGCCTGCCGTCAGTCTGCCTATGAGGCGTTTGCCAGGGCTTTCCGGGATCTTTTGGCGGAGCGGCTTCGGATGGCAGGTTATACGGACGGTACAGACGGAGAAGCCGTGGAGGCTCTTGTAGCAGAGACCTTTGGAATGTCCACCGTCTCTTATCTGATGTCCTATGGTCCCGCTCTGCTGCCGTCCCTGGAAGAGTTACAGGACAGGTATGACGGCAGCGGCACCTATGCAAACGCAGAAGGCATTCTGACCAGACAGTTTGATGAAGGCGGATCAGCCGCCGTAAAGGCGGAAAGCTACATCCGAAAAGAGGCCAGCCTGATTCTGACCGGGGAAACCGGTTCAGTTCCCACCGGTCTCTTTTCGGATCATTATCCCATGGTATATACGTTAAGACAGACCCAGAATCCATAACTTTTCAATAACCCTCATTTCTTCTGGGAAATGAGCGGGAAAGGAGATCGAATGAAAAAATTTCTGCAGAAAATATGTCCACTGATACTGGCTATAATCATGATGTGTTCCGCCCTGCCCGCCCTGGCGGCAAATTATGAGATCCCGGGAACCTGTCAGGTACAGGCGGATACCGGTGCTGTCTGCACTGTTAAAACCCTGGATTATGCCTATGACAATAATACTTACTTCTCCCTGCGGGATCTGGCTGTGGTTCTGGGAAAAACGGATAAAGCTTTTTCGCTGGAGGTTACGAAAAACGCCGTCTCCCTGAATCCGGGAAATACTTACACACCTGTAGGAGTAGAAAATATCCCATGGGAGGACGGCACGGAAAATCCGGATATTACCCTGCGGCGAAACGAGTTTAAAGTAAGCGGAACGAGCGTATATTACTATACCCTGATTATGAGGCTGCCGTCCGGTCATTATGACTGCTTCATGATGGCTGCGGATCTGGCCATGATCCTGGATGTGGACATTACCGTTCCGGCTGCGGGCTCGCTGCAGATTCATACACAGGAGCCGTTCAGCGTCTCCCCTGCCTATTTGGAGCAGGCCGGTTTTTTTTACGGAGTCAACAGTGTGCTGGTGGGGGACGCCACCACAGGGGAAGTTTATTACCGTTATCAGTCCGATACGCCCTTTCCTATAGCCAGCACCACCAAGCTGATGACCTGTCTTCTGGTTATGGAGGCCATTTCGGCAGGGCGGCTCAGCTATCAGGATCAAATCGTCATTTCCGAAGCGGCTCAGAAATTGTCCGAATCCAGCGATGGAGTCATTGACATGGAAGCAGGTTGGCTGGTCCCGGTGGAGGAACTTCTGCTGGGAGCGCTTCTGCCCTCCAGCAACGAATGCGCCCTGAGTCTGGCCATAGCCGTTGCCGGTTCGGAGGAAGCTTTCGTCCGTATGATGAATGAGAAAGCGCTGGAACTGGGGCTTTCTCAGGCAATCTTTTTTAACAGCCATGGTCTGCCCTCTTTTACGGAAGATCCCGTTCCAGCAAAGCGTCAGAACCGTATGAGCGCGGAGGATATGTTCCGGCTGGTATCTTACCTTTTAAAAGTTTATCCCCAGATCACGGATTTTACTTCCCGGCAGTCCGCCACCCTGGAAACACTGAATGTGAAAGTGAACAATACAAACCCGCTTCTGCGGAATATGTCGGGTGTCACAGGTCTGAAAACAGGAACCACCAATAAGGCCGGAGCCTGCCTGGTCACATCGCTGTCAGCAAGTGACGGAAATCTGGAGCATGACCTGGCGGTCATTGTTCTTGGTACGGAGAGTAACATAGAAAGAGGGCGCGTTTCGGGGCTGCTGGCGGAATATGCACTGCAGGTTTTTTATGCGGATATAGAACAAACCGAAGACGGAGCGGATGCCCAGACGCCCGGAAATCTGCCCACACACGCTGAAGCGGCAGTGGACTGGATTCTTCGGACCGCAAGAAAGAGCAGGTCAGAATAGAAAAAGGCACTGCTGTGTGATATGCGGAAATTGCTTTGCGGCTGTGAGAGGAACGGATCATGAAAACATATGAAATGGATCTATGCAGCGGCTCGCTGTGGAAGAAAATATTTGCCTATAGCGTGCCGCTGATGTTTTCCAATATTCTGCAGGTTTTGTTCAATATGTCGGATGTAGCTGTGGTCGGCAAATTTGCCGGCCCTGTTGCGTTGGGGGCGGTAGGTTCCACCAACATATTGATCACTCTGTTTACGGGACTGATCATAGGACTTGCCAGCGGGGTCAATGCCCTTGCCGCTCTGCATATCGGCTCAAAACACAGAAAAGATCTGCAGGAAACAGTACATACTTCTCTGATTCTCTGCCTTGCCATGGGCATACTGATCATGACGCTGGGAATCCTTTTTTCCCGCGGTATCCTTACCGTTATGCACACAAAAAACGAACTGATCTCCGATGCGGTGCTCTATCTGCGCATTTATCTTTTGGGAATGCCTGCTCTTGGGCTGTATAACTTCGGCAATGCCGTCCTGAGCGCCGCCGGAGATACCAGAAGACCGCTGTATTATCTCCTTTTTTCCGGCGTTATCAATGTACTGCTGAACCTTTTCTTTGTTATTGTCTGTAAGTGGGATGTGGCGGGAGTAGCAGCTGCCAGCATTATCTCCCAGTACCTCTCCGCATTCCTGATTCTCGCGGTGCTTTTTAAGAGCCGGGAGGGTTTTGCACTGCGTCTGCGGCATCTTGGACTGAACCGGGAAAAAATGCGGCGTATCCTGCGGATCGGCATTCCCTCCGCATTTCAATATGGGCTTTTTGCCATTGCCAACCTTTTTGTGCAGACCAGTGTGAATTCTTTTGACCATGTGATGGTGGAGGGAAACTCTGCGGCGGCAAATGCCGATCCGCTGGTCTACGATATGATGGCGGCTTTTTATACCGCCTGTTCCAGCTTTATCGCCCAGAATTTTGGGGCGCGGAAACGGGACAGAATCCTGAAAAGTTTTTTGATATGTCTTCTTTATTCTTTTCTGACAGGTCTGGTGATCGGTGTAGGATTCTATGTGTTCCGGTATCCTTTCTTAGCCCTTTTTACGGATGACGGAGCTGTCGTGGAAGCGGGAATTTACCGGCTGTCGGTGATGGCACTGTCCTACTGTATATCTGCCTTTATGGATTGTTCGATCGCCGCCTCCAGGGGATTGGGGAAAAGCATTCTGCCAACAATTATTGTCATCATGGGCTCCTGCGTATTTCGGATTGTATGGGTATACACGGTTTTTGCGTATTTTAGAACGATTCAGTCGCTGTATCTGCTGTATGTGTTTTCCTGGCTTGTCACGGCTGCCGCAGAGATGGCGTATTTCTTTATGGCCTACAGAAAAACTTCGGTGAAGGGGTGAAGAGAGCAGATAAATGAACAAGGATAAGGTATACTAAATGCATGGGCAGTCCAGGCAGAATACTTAATCACTCAATAGGCTTTACACCCAGGCATATATAGATCTATCGAATATTATGGTGTAATTATGTAATGCTATCGCGGCAGCAGTTCGTTTAATTTTAATATTTCTATGACTGTATCCATTTTATCCTGCAATTCATGAAGGGCACGTTTGATTTCTTTATGAGTAATTGCTACATTAAGCTGCAGATCGTCCAGTTTCTTTTCAGTGTGGCTGTGTTTTAATTCGATCTTGTCAAAACGATCGTCCATCTGGTCGAGCCGCTGCTCAATCTTTTCAAAGCGTACGTCCATCTGGTCAAGCCGCTGCTCAATCTTTTCAAAGCGCACGTCCATCTGGTCAAGCCGCTGCTCAATCTTTTCAAAGCGCACGTCCATCTGGTCGAGCCGCTGCTCAATCTTTTCAAAACGCACAACCATTTGATCGAGCCGGTCATTGATTGGCTGCAGTAATTGGGCGATTGCATTTAAATCATCTTTTGTTAATGCCATTCTATCACGCTCCTTTGCGATTTTTTTTCATTAAGTGTGGTAAGTACATCACAGCCCGGGGGTAAAGTCTATTCAGTTATCAAGGTGACAGGGGAGGTGTATTGAGAAATTAAGCCGTCTATATAACGGACACGCACAAAACAGTGTTATAGAAGTGTTGGATAAATGTTGAAACCACAGAAAGGACGAGATAATGCCCCTGCGGGAGGAAGATGAACTGATTCTGCTGAGAGGTTAAAATTGCCGACAATAAAACAGTAAACAGTATGTGCGATCTTTCAAAATATGGCAGATAATGGAATAAATAAAGAATGGAACAATGAAAATGAAATATACTTTGATGGAAAGTTTAGACGACGAGATTTCTCTCTTTCCTCCATGAAATTGAAACATAGCCATTGTAGCATATCAAACAGGATGGTGCAAGAAGTTTTGTGAGTAAAAATTTTTTTAACTCTGCCGGTCATATTTTTTTAACTCTGCAATGGTATTTCTGCGATAACACACACATACTGTCAAATGTATTCTTATGCCTTTGAATGAGGGGAGATTCGGTCTCCCCCGCATTTTATCGCAGTCTGCTCAGTCCGCTGCAGGCAGAAAAGAAAGGCAGCTTTTCTGCGGTCTGCCGGGAATCAGCCGGGCGCCGTCCGTATAGCCTTCCTCTCTTCCTGTCAGTTCCCGTATGAGGATTTGACGCAGGCAGGCGATCCTTTCCTGACAGTCAGGATCGTTAATGGCGTCATGCAGTTCCGTGGGATCTCTGTCCAGGCGAAAGTACTGCTCCCGACCGGACTGCATAAACCAGCAGTATTTGTCCGTTTTGGTGACAATATACTGATTGCCCAGATCTCCGCCGCTGTGTTCTCCGTGCAGGTATTCCCTTTCGCAGCCGCCAAGCAGGGAACAGCCGTCGATCCCCTCCGGCGGCCTGCAGCCTGCCAGCTGCATCAGTGTCGGGAGGATATCACGCAGTTCCGTCAGCCGGTCAGACACTGTGCCGGGAGTGACTCCCGGGGCATTGGCGAGCAGGAGAGGAATATGAATGCTGCCCTGGTAGGGGCGGGTCTTTCGAAAAGTATGGTGATCCCCCAGCAATTCTCCGTGATCGGAGGTAAAAAGGATAACGGTATTGGAGTAAGAGCCGTCGTCTTTCAGGGCGTCGAGCAGCCGCCCGATCTGGTTGTCCAGGTGGCTGATGCAGGCATAATATCCAATACGGGCCTGACGCATCAGTTCCGGATCACAGGAGCCGGTATCGGCATCCGTCAGACGGCCCATTCGGTTTAATCGCTCTGTGTCCGCCCAGTCGCCGATGGGGGGAGGCGTTAGTTCCTTATGGCGGTAAAGGTCAAAAAAGCATTCAGGTGCGTCAAAGGGCGGGTGAGGACGCAGATAAGAGGACATCAGGAAAAAGGGCACTGAGCGGTCCCTGCGCCGCAGAAAGTCAATGGACCGGTCCGTCACCCAATTGGTGGGATGCAGTCGTTCTTCATATATCCATGGCCGGGCGGTGAAAGAATTACATTCCAGTCCGCAGTCCGTTACATCCCTGTCAATTCCAAGCTGTGTTTTCAGCCAGTAGAAGTAATCGTCGGCAACTCTCTGATTTTCCGCGTAGGGAATATTTCCGCTGCGATAAGCATGGAGATAACCGTCATGGAGCTCAATGTGATGAAACCCCATGAGATTTCGCAGGGGATGGACATGCATTTTTCCCACGCATTGGGTGTAATATCCTGCTTTTGCGAGTTCTCCCGCCATGGTGACGGGATAGTTCCATGCCACTCTGTCCCGGTATCCTACCCGGCCGTGATGTTCCTGGCTCAAGCCTGTGTGCAGGGCGCAGCGGGCGGGAATACAGCTTGGGCAGGCCGTATAAGCATTGGTATAGCGAGCACCGGTGGCCGCAAGATGGTCCAGATAAGGCGTTTTTACATCGGGATGTCCTGCAATTCCCATGCAGTCTCCCCGCATCTGATCGGTCATGATCAGCAGGATGTTTGGGTTACTGTTTTTTTGCGTCATAGTGCCTCCGTATTTTAGTCATCCGATTCCCCGACGGAGATGTGCCTGTCGGAGAAACCGAAGCTGATAGCAATGAGTTCGAAACCAAGAATCACAATATGGGAGGAAAACTTCTCAAACGGATGAAAGAGAAGTGCCAGAGCCAGCGTCATTCTCACAACAAAAGTGAGAGCGGGCAGGGCGAAATGCTCTTTCTTATGGATCTGCTGGAACATCTGGTCGAGAGACTGGGCAGCTTTGCGGATGCCGATGATTGCCCATACGGTTCCGACGGCTCCGATAGCGTTCTGGCCCTGAATGAGAAACATGATTCCCACTACCAGCCAGATCAGTCCAAGGGACAACCTGCCGTAGTCCTGTTCGGGATGGGGCATGGAACGCAGACAGTCTGCCACCCGCAGTATACCGGCGGCCGTCATTGCGCTGCCAAGCAGGTAGGGCAGCAAGGCGGTGATGTGATCCGAAAAGAAAATGCAGATCAGGCCGATTATAGGGAAAATGCAATAAATCAGTTTTTGCGTGTGCTTCATATGGATACTCCTCGGTCAGTATGTTATTCCGATTTCTTCTCTGTCTATTATACCGTATTGTCGGCGCAAAGAAAAGGGTGCTGAAAAATATCTGAATCCCGCAATTTCTGTATTTGTAAAACAGACAGAGTTATGATATAATAAAACGATATGTGCAGATATTCAGATACGTGACATAAGACACACGACGAGGAGGTAATAACATGCCGCAGAGAACTGATATCCATAAAGTGCTGATCATAGGCTCGGGCCCCATCATTATCGGTCAGGCCTGCGAATTTGACTATTCCGGTACACAGGCCTGTAAGGCGCTGAAAAAGCTTGGTTATGAGATTGTACTGGTGAATTCCAATCCGGCTACCATTATGACGGATCCTGAGATGGCGGATGTCACCTACATAGAACCGCTGAACAAGGAGCGTCTGGAGCAGATCATCGCCAAAGAGCGCCCGGACGCGCTGCTGCCCAATCTGGGAGGCCAGTCGGGGCTGAATTTATGTGCGGAACTTGCCAGCGCGGGAATCCTGGAGAAATATCAGGTGAAAGTGATCGGCGTGCAGGTGGATGCCATTGAGCGCGGAGAGGATCGCATCGAATTTAAGAATGCAATGAATGCCATTGGCATAGAGATGGCCAGGAGCGAGGTGGCCTATACTGTGGAGGAGGCCCTGCAGATTGCGGACAGGCTTGGCTACCCGGTGGTTCTTCGGCCCGCGTACACCATGGGCGGCGCCGGCGGCGGACTGGTATATAATAAGGATGAACTGCGCACGGTCTGTGCCAGAGGTCTGCAGGCTTCTTTAGTGGGACAGGTTCTGGTGGAGGAGTCCATTCTGGGATGGGAGGAACTGGAACTGGAAGTGGTACGCGATGCGGACGGCAGCATGATCACGGTCTGCTTTATCGAAAACATCGATCCCATGGGTGTACATACGGGCGACTCTTTCTGTGCGGCCCCCATGCTCACCATCCCGGAGGAACTGCAGAAGAGACTTCAGGAGCAGGCGTACCGTATTGTGGAGTCCGTGCAGGTGATTGGCGGAACCAACGTGCAGTTTGCCCATGATCCGGTGAGCGACAGGATTATTGTGATAGAGATCAATCCCAGAACATCCCGTTCTTCCGCGCTGGCCTCCAAAGCCACCGGTTTTCCCATCGCTCTGGTCAGCGCCATGCTGGCTTCGGGACTGACACTGAAAGATATTCCCTGCGGGAAATACGGCACTTTGGACAGGTATGTGCCGGGCGGGGATTATGTGGTGATCAAATTTGCCCGCTGGGCCTTTGAGAAATTTAAGGGCGTGGAGGATAAACTGGGCACACAGATGCGCGCCGTAGGCGAGGTGATGAGCATCGGTAAAAATTACAAGGAGGCTTTCCAGAAAGCGATTCGTTCCCTGGAAACGGGTCGGTATGGTCTGGGACAGATTCCGAAGCTGGAGGAGAAATCGAAAGAGCAGCTGCTGCGGATGCTGCTGACGCCCTCCAGCGAACGGCATTTTGCCATGTATGAGGCGCTGAAAAAGGGCGCCACCGCCGAGGAAATTCACGAGATCACCCATGTGAAAAAATGGTTTATTGAACAGATGAAAGAACTGGCGGAGGAGGAACTTGCTCTGCAGGAGTGCCGGGGAGGACTTCCGGCGGATGGCCAGCTGATCCGGGCGAAGAAAGACGGATTTTCGGATAAATATCTGAGCATTCTGCTGAATGTTCCGGAGCAGGTCATCCGGGAGCGCCGCATTGCTCTGGGCGTGGAGGAGGCCTGGGAGGGTGTCCATGTAAGCGGGACGCCGGACAGCGCCTACTATTATTCCACCTATAACGCTGCGGACAAAAATCCGGTTCGCACCGACAAGCCCAAGGTCATGATCCTGGGCGGGGGACCCAACCGTATCGGACAGGGAATTGAGTTTGACTATTGCTGTGTACATGCTTCTCTGGCATTGCGCAAGCTGGGTTTTGAGACGATTATTGTCAACTGCAATCCCGAGACGGTGTCCACGGACTATGACACATCGGATAAGCTTTATTTTGAGCCGCTGACGCTGGAGGATGTGCTGAGCATCTATAAGAAAGAGCAGCCTGTGGGCGTGATCGCCCAGTTTGGCGGACAGACGCCGCTGAATCTGGCCGCGGATCTGGAGAAAAACGGCGTGCGTATCCTGGGAACCGCCCCGTCCGTTATTGATTTGGCGGAGGATCGGGATCTGTTCCGTGCCATGATGGAGAAACTGGAGATTCCCATGCCGGAGTCCGGCATGGCCACCACCGTTGAGGAAGCGCTGGAGATCGCCCATCGCATCGGATATCCCGTAATGGTGCGCCCTTCCTACGTGCTGGGCGGACGGGGGATGGAGGTTGTATACCATGACGCCAGCCTCACCGATTATATGCATGCTGCCGTTGGCGTGACGCCGGACCGGCCGATTCTCATCGACCGTTTCCTGAATCATGCTACCGAGTGCGAGGCAGACGCCATCAGCGACGGCACTCACGCTTTTGTGCCCGCTGTTATGGAACATATTGAACTTGCCGGAATTCACTCCGGTGATTCCGCCTGCATCATTCCTTCCAGACATATATCAGAGGAGAATGTGGCGACAATTAAGGAATATACCAGAAAGATAGCCGAGGAGATGCATGTCAGGGGACTGATGAATATGCAGTATGCCATTGAGAACGGCAGGGTATACGTGCTGGAGGCCAATCCCAGAGCGTCCCGCACCGTCCCTCTGGTGTCCAAGGTGTGCAATATCCGTATGGTTCCCCTGGCGACAGAGATTATTACATCGGATATCACGGGAAGGCCCTCCCCTGTGCCGGGACTGAAAGAGCAGGAGATACCCTATTACGGAGTGAAAGAGGCGGTGTTCCCGTTTAACATGTTCCCTGAGGTGGATCCGCTTCTCGGACCTGAGATGCGCTCCACAGGCGAGGTGTTGGGGCTCTCCGCTTCCATAGGAGAGGCGTTCTTCAAGGCGCAGGAGGCCACACAGACCAGACTGCCTCTTGGAGGTACGGTGCTGATCAGCGTAAACCGCAGAGACAAGGCGGAAGTGGTGGAAGTGGGACGGGCTTTCCATGAGGCTGGATTCCGGATTCTGGCCACAGAAAACACCTGTATGCTGCTGCGTGAGGCAGGTATTCCGGCCGCGCCGGTGAAGAAACTCTATGAGGGCAGACCCAATGTGCTGGATCTGATCACCAACGGTGACATCGATCTGATTATCAACTCTCCTGTGGGAGACGAAAGCGTGCACGACGACAGCTATCTGAGAAAGGCCGCCATCAAGGCGAAGATTCCTTATATGACCACCATCGCTGCCGCCAGGGCTACCGTAGAGGGAATCCTGTATGTGCAGAAAGCAGGCAACGGAGAGGTACATTCTCTGCAAAAGCTGCACGGACAGATTCGGGATAAATAGAAGATAACTAAGTGTTGCTAATCCAAAAGATCCAGTCTACATTGCAATAAATTGCATGCAGGCTGGATCTTTTGGATTGCAACCACATAGGCGGAATTACTACTTACCAAACGGCCCGAAAATCTGGTCTGCGATATTTTTGAGATCTTCCTTGGTCAATACGCCGATCCGATGCAGTACCCCGGTGGATCCAAGCATTTTTTCAAGATCCTTATATCCTTTCGACAGCCGGTTGAAAGGGATTTTACGCTGGCGGCCGTCTGCGGTGATGCAAAACACATACCCACCGTTTCCCGGCACAATCTGTATCCCGTTTCCCGGAATTTGTTCCCATTTGAATGTGTACTGCTCCCGGCGGGAGTAGTGAAAGATGATCTTGACTGCGTCATACTCCGCCCAGACAAGTCCTAAGTAGAATGTGCGGTAAACGGCAAAGATGACAAGACCTCCAAACAGGATTGTGCTTGCCAGAAACAGCAGCTTTTCATCGGAGGTGGCCTGAGGATAAAAGAAAGCCATGTACAGGGAAAAGCCTGTCAGTGGAACAAAAAACAGTGAAAATAGCAAAAAGGCGACGATTTTGGCAAATAATCCGATGGTGCATTTTTTCATGGACAGATACCTCAAAATTTTTATGACTACTTCAGTTCAATATGTATATTATATATTCTTATGGTATCATCAGCAATATAAAAATGCAGATAATTGTGGCAAGTTGTAC
>JAAVAG010000090.1 GCA_014804185.1 Lachnospiraceae bacterium | reverse complement strand
TACTGGGCATAGTGTGAAAAATCAGAGATTTTTCACAGACGAACTTGTTCGCCTTGCGAATATTGCGCCTGCGCAATACATGCGATTTCATCGCATGTATGAAAGTTCGCAGGTTGTGAAAAGGCATGGTTATTAATATGTGACTGGAATCGCAGGATAAGGGAGAGGATTGACATGAAACATACACTGGCGATAGTGGGATTCGGCGGTATGGCCGGCTGGCATTATGAACTGATAGAAAAAGACTTTTCCATGGATGAACTGGCGGTGGCCGGTATATGGGATATCCGGGAGGAGAGGCGGGAGTACGCGGCTTCCATGGGGATTCACGTCTACCGGAGCCTGGAAGATCTGCTGGCGGATGAAAAGGTGGATCTGGTACTGATCGCCACGCCCAACGACGTACATAAGAGCATAGCCATTCAGGCCATGGAGGCGGGAAAAAATGTGGTATCGGAAAAGCCGGTCACGCTTTCCTCCGAAGATCTGCGGGAGATGACGGAAGCGTCGGAGAGAACCGGGCGTTTTCTGACGGTGCATCAGAACCGCCGCTGGGATGAGGATTTTCTCACCGTGAAAAAGGTGATGGAGGAGGGAAAGCTGGGAGAAATCTTCCGGCTGGAGTCCAGAGTACACGGTTCCCGCGGCATTCCCGGGGGCTGGAGACAGGAAAAAGAGCATGGCGGCGGCATGGTGCTGGACTGGGGCGTTCATCTGTTTGACCAGGCGCTGCTTTTATTCCCGGGCGTGAAGCTGAAAACGGTATACGCCACCCTGACCAATGTGACCGATCAGACGGTGGACGACGGTTTTACAGCGGATCTGGGATTCGAAAACGGCGTGCATATGATCGTGGAGGTGGGCACCAGCAATTTTATCAGCCTGCCCAGATGGTATGTGCTGGGGACGGACGGCACGGCCATGATCAGAGACTGGGGGCATGATCTGCAGATCGTGTGGGCAGTGGGAACGGATGAAAAGGATGTGGTTCCCGTGCGCACGGCGGCGGGCCTCACCAAAACCATGGCTCCCAGAAGAGACGACAGCATACACACGGAGAGCGAGCCGGAGGTAAAGAGCGATATCCGGGAGTTTTACCGGAACGTGACGGCGGTGCTGGAGGGCCGTGAGGAGAGCCGGATCAAAATGGAGGAAGTGGCGCGCGTGATGCGGCTGATGGAGGCTGTTTTTCAGTCTGCCAGGGAGAATACAGTGGTTTTCTTTGAAGCGTAACAACATAAATAAGAATGGAGAACAGAATGAAGAAATTACCGATTGCAGCACAGGTCTATTCTGTGCGGGAAGAAGCCGCCGCGGATTTTGACGGCACAATGCAAGCGCTGGCCGGGATGGGATATGACGGCGTGGAACTGGCAGGATTGTATGGGAAAACTCCTGAAGAGATCCGTGCCAGCCTGGATAAATGGGGACTGAAAGCAGTCAGCGCCCATGTGCCCTTTGAAGCGTTTGCGCAGGATCTGGAAAAGACGGTGGAGACATATCAGAAACTCGGATGCCGGTTTCTGGCCATTCCCTCCCTGGGGCGAGAGAGATGGTACGGCGGCGAAAAATACCGGGAAACATTGTCTGAACTGTCCGTGATTGCCCGGAAGTGTGAGGCGGAGGGGATGCAGCTTCTCTATCACAACCATGATTTTGAATTTGCTTACGCGGAGGAAGGCGGCTGTCAGCTGGATGCTTTCTATGGAGAAAAGGAGACGGCCGGGATTGCCACGCAGCTGGATCTGTGCTGGGTGAAAGTGGGAGGCGCGGATCCCGTGGACTATCTGCGCAGATACGCAGGGCGCTGTCCCGTGGTACATATGAAAGACTTTGTCAGAGAAGACAGGGTCATTCTGGTGGCGCTGGGAGACGGGCAGCTGGGAGTCCGGGATGTGCTGGATCAGGCCTGTGAGAGCGGCGCGCAGTGGCTGGTCGTGGAACAGGACGATCATGTTTACGGTACGCCCATGGAAAATATGAAAAAGAGCATCGAATGCATCAGAAACATTGAGAAAGACGGGGAGGCAGGAGTATGAAGAAATTAAAAGCGGGTATTGTGGGATGCGGCGGTATTGCAAACGGAAAGCATCTGCCGGCTATGAAGAAGAACGGTAATTTTGAGATCGTCGCTTTCTGCGATCTGATCGAGGAGAGGGCAGTCAAGGCAAAAGAGGAGTACGGAACCGCGGATGCCCGGATCTATACGGATTATCAGGAACTGATACAGGAGGATCTGGACGTGGTGTATGTGCTGACACCCAACAACGCCCACGCTCCGGTGACTATCGCGGCGCTGCGCGCAGGCAGGCATGTCATGTGTGAAAAGCCCATGGCCAAAACCTACGCGGAGGCAAAGGCAATGGTGGAGACGGCCAGAGAGACCGGGAAGATTCTTACCATCGGTTACCAGAACCGCTACAGGGCAGACGCCCGGTATCTGAAGAGGGCCTGTGAAAACGGCGACCTGGGCGAGGTTTATTATGCAAAAGCGCATGCCATCCGCAGGAGAGCGGTGCCCACCTGGGGCGTATTTCTGGATGCGGAAAAACAGGGAGGAGGTCCGCTGATCGATATCGGCACACACGCCCTGGATCTGACATTGTGGATGATGGACAATTACGAACCAGCCTCCGTGACCGGATCTGTATTCCGCAAGCTGGCGGACCAGAAGGAAACGGGAAACGCCTGGGGAGACTGGGATCCGGAAGTTTTTACGGTGGAGGATTCCGCCTTCGGATTTATCAAAATGAAAAACGGCGCGACCATTCAGCTGGAGACTTCCTGGGCTCTGAACAGCCTGGAGGTGGACGAGGCCAAGACGAGCCTCTGCGGTACAAAAGCGGGCGCCGACATGAAAGACGGTCTGCGGATCAACCGGGTGCAGTACGGCAGGCAGTGCGTGGAAAAGCCGGATTTAGGCGCGGGCGGCGTGGCTTTCTTTGACGGCGCCAGCGAAAGGGCGGAGGATGTGGAGCAGCGCGTCTTCTATGAGGCGGTTGTAAACGGAAAACCTCTGACGGTGGAACCTGCCCAGGCGCTGGTGGTGACCCAGATCCTGGAGGCTGTGTATGAGTCGGCAAAGACAGGGAAAACGGTATATTTTGACTGATGCGGGCAGAGAGGTTTGGACGCCCGCCGGAGCGGGCAGAGAGGTGTATATATGAAAGTGACAGTATGGAATGAAAATCTACATGAAAAAGAGCTGCCTCTTGTGACGCAGCTGTATCCGGGGGGACTGCATACATATATCGGCGGATTCCTGAAAGATCAGGATATCGAAGTGCGGACCGCCACGCTGGACGAGCCGGAATGCGGGCTGACGGAGGAGGTGCTGGCGGATACCGACGTACTGGTGTGGTGGGGACATATGGGCCATGACCGGGTGCCGGAGGAGATCGTGAACCGGGTGCAGCATCATATCCTGTCGGGGATGGGACTGGTGGTGCTCCACTCCGGCCATCACTCCAAAATCTTCCGGAGAATGCTGGGGACTACCTGCAACCTGAAATGGAGGGATGACGCAAGGGAGAGACTCTGGACGGTAAAGCCCAATCATCCCATCGCAAAAGGAATCCCGGAGACGTTCGTGCTGGAATGTGAGGAGATGTACGGGGAACCCTTTGACATTGCGGAGCCCCAGGAGACGGTCTTTATGGGGTGGTTCAATGGCGGGGAAGTGTTCCGCAGCGGATGCACCTGGGTCCGCGGGAACGGAAAGATCTTTTATTTCCAGCCGGGACATGAGACCAACACGGCTTTTCAGAATGAATATGTGCAGAAGATTCTGAAAAACGCGGTGCGGTGGGCCTGCCCTGTGGGGAGAGTGGAATTGAATTGCCCCCATTTTGAAGCGCTGGAAAACAACTGAAACAAGAAATCTTTGGGCTTGACACACACCCAAAAGTATGGTATTCTTCCAATGGTTAAAACCGTGCCGAAGACAGTAGGTGCCTGAAAAGGCGTAAGTGCAGAGCCGCCTACCGAGGAAGAAGTTTTGAAATGATGACTTTCTGCCTCTCCGTCTTAAGCGGGGAGGCTTTTTATCATAGAAAACACTCCTTTCGGCAGTAAAATCTATAAGGAGGTAGAGAAAATGGCAAAAGTGGAATTAAAACAGCCTATTGTGGAAGAGATTTCCGCAGGCATCAAAGATGCCCAGTCGGTTGTGCTGGTTGACTACCGGGGACTGACTGTCGCACAGGACACCGAGCTGCGCAAGACCCTTCGCGAGGCAGGAGTTACCTACAAAGTTTATAAGAACACCATGATGAACTTTGCGTTCAAGGGAACCGCCTGTGAAGCGCTTACGCCTTATCTGGAAGGCCCCAGTGCAATGGCTTATTCTACGACAGACGCGACAGCGCCTGCCAGAGTCCTGGCTCAGTTTGCAAAGACCGCAAATAAACTGGAGATCAAGGGCGGCGTGGTGGAAGGCGTGGCATATGATGCCGCCGGTATCCAGAGCATAGCGGATATTCCTTCCAGGGAAGTGCTTCTTTCCAGACTGTTTGGCAGCATGAAGTCTCCTGTCGCTAACTTCGCGCGCGTGATGAATCAGCTTGCGGAGAAAGGCGGAGCGGAAGCCGCTATGGCAGCGAAAGGCGCAGAGCCCGCTGAAACGGCTGCAGCAGCAGAATAACAACAGAAAATGAAACGATATGAATAAGATTGATGGAGGTAAAGAAAATGGCTAAATTGACAACTCAGGAATTTATTGATGCGATCAAAGAGTTGACCGTACTGGAACTGAATGATCTGGTAAAAGCTTGTGAAGAGGAGTTCGGCGTATCTGCCGCAGCGGGCGTTGTGGTTACGGCAGCGGGCGGAGCTGACGCACCGGAGGAAGAGGAGAAGACCGAGTTCGACGTAGAACTGACCGAGATCGGCGCTGAGAAGGTTAAGGTTATCAAAGTTGTCCGTGAGGCAACCGGCCTTGGCCTGAAAGAAGCAAAAGACATGGTAGATTCCGCTCCGAAGGTACTGAAAGAGGGTATCTCCAAAGAGGAAGCTGAGGAACTGAAGAAGAAACTTGAGGAAGTCGGCGCCAAGGTTACCCTGAAATAATCGAGCGGCAAAAACAGAGCGTCAAATAACGGAGGCCGCACTTGCGGGACGCCCGTTTGGTGAAGAAAGCTGTATGAGGTCATGTACGCATGACGCCATGCAGCTTTTTCATATTGCGCTTGAAAGATTCTGCGGAATGTACTATCATTAAAAAAACAGCAGAAAAAGGGTTGTGGAAGAATGGAGGATTAAAATGAGCGAATCGTATGTGGAGTGCCTGGTAAAGAGTCAGTCGAGTATTTTGGCAAAGCTGGGAAGAATTGTGCTGATCATGCTGACCGTGATGTCCTGTGTTATGATGCTTGTGTTCTGGCCGGCGGTCATTCTGGCAGCTGCAGCCGGAGTGGGAGCCTATTTTACATGGCTGCACACCGATCTGGAATTCGAATATCTTTATCTGGAAAAGGAACTGACGATCGATAAGGTGATGGCGAAATCCAAGAGGAAGAAAGTGGCGGTCTATGAGGTGGACCGGATGGAAATTCTGGCGCCTTTCAGGTCCTATCATCTGGACGGATATAAGAACCGTCAGGCGAAAACGCTGGATTACAGCACGAGGACGGAGGAAAAACCGGATCTGCGCTATGTCATGTATTATGAGGGTAATATCAGAGTGATTCTGAGCCCGTCGCCGGAACTGATCAAAGCGATGAAAAATGCTGCGCCGAGAAAAGTATTTACAGATTGACAAGGCGGGATAAGTCTGTTAAACTAAGCACCAAAATTTTATAAAGGACAACAGGAGGAAAGAAAATGGGTCAGATTATTGGAGAGGGCATAACTTTTGACGATGTGCTGCTCGTACCGAGTTATTCTCAGGTAATTCCGAATCAGGTCGATCTCACAACGCGGCTGACGAAAAAGATCAGACTGAACATTCCGATGATGAGCGCCGGAATGGATACTGTTACAGAGCACCGCATGGCAATTGCCATGGCGCGGCAGGGCGGTATCGGCATTATCCACAAAAACATGTCTATTGAGGCGCAGGCCGAAGAAGTAGACAAAGTAAAACGTTCTGAAAACGGTGTCATAACAGACCCTTTCTCTTTATCTCCCGATCACACTCTGGGAGATGCGGACGCCCTGATGGCAAAGTTCCGTATTTCCGGTGTGCCTGTCACGGAAGGCAGAAAACTGGTAGGAATCATTACCAACCGTGATCTGAAATTTGAAAAAGATTTCACCAAGAAAATAAAAGAATCCATGACCTCGGAGGGCCTGATCACAGCGCCCGAGGGAATTACGCTGGAGGAGGCAAAGCAGATCCTGGCAAAAGCGCGCAAGGAAAAGCTTCCCATTGTGGATGAAAACTATAACCTGAAAGGCCTGATCACCATCAAGGATATTGAGAAGACCATTAAATATCCTCTGGCGGCAAAAGACGAACAGGGCAGGCTGCTCTGCGGAGCGGGTGTGGGAATCACGGCCAATGTACTGGAGCGTGTGGGCGCACTGGTGGACGCCAAGGTGGATGTGGTCGTTCTGGACAGCGCACACGGACATTCCCAGAATGTATTGAACTGCCTGAAAATGATCAAGGAGAAATATCCCCAGCTGCAGGTAATCGCAGGAAACGTGGCTACCGGGGAGGGAACCAGAGCGCTGATCGAGGCGGGAGCGGATGCCGTAAAAGTGGGAATCGGACCGGGATCCATCTGCACGACGCGTGTTGTGGCAGGAATCGGCGTACCGCAGATCACCGCCATTATGAATTCCTATGAGGTCGCAAAGGAATATGGGATCCCTGTTATCGCGGACGGCGGTATCAAATATTCGGGAGACATGACCAAGGCTATCGCGGCCGGAGGCAGCGTCTGCATGATGGGCAGTATTTTTGCGGGCTGTGACGAGAGCCCGGGACAGTTTGAACTTTTCCAGGGCAGAAAGTATAAGGTGTACCGCGGCATGGGCTCCATTGCCGCCATGGAAAACGGCAGCAAAGACCGTTACTTTCAGTCGGATGCAAAAAAACTGGTGCCCGAGGGAGTGGAAGGGCGTGTGGCCTACAAGGGAACCGTGGAGGACACGGTGTTCCAGCTGATGGGAGGACTCCGCTCCGGTATGGGCTACTGCGGCACATCAACCATCGAGCAGCTGCAGAATGAGGGAAGATTTGTAAAAATCTCGGCGGCATCCTTGAAAGAAAGTCATCCACATGACATTCACATTACCAAGGAGGCTCCGAACTACAGTGTGGACGAATAAGGATTTTGAGGAGAACATACTTGCCTACCACGGCCTGATCGACAGAGCGGAACTGCAGCGCCTGCAGGACGGGTTCTGTGCGGTGACGGGAACATGCGTCTATGCGCTGGATGCCAGGGGCGAACGACAGACACAGGTTTCGGGCAATGCCTCCGATATCGAGAAAATCAGACAGGGTGTTTTTCCGGAGACGGGAAAACAGACGGTGGCCAGAGTGGCGGAGGGTTCTCTGGAGGATTTTGTAATAGAGGATACCAATATGCCCGGCGTGAAAATCTCAGCCATTGCGATCCGGGTGGAGGGCAGAAACATACTGACCTGGGTGGTATACGGCGTAGTTTCTCCGGGCGGTTTTTCCACCGTTATAGATGAGAGAGCGTTTTACGACGCGCTGGATCTGCTGCGGGATGTCAGCATTGCCTTTTTCAGCAATAAGCTGTCCCGCGTCAACGCGGAGGCGGAGAGTATGCGCAGCCGTCATTCCGAGAGCAAAATGAGCGAATCTCTGGGACGAACAGAGGCGCTGGCGGAGTCCGTGCGGCTTTTAAGCAGCGGCGAGGCCATACAGAATGTGATGGGAAAGGTATTGGCTGCTATCGGAAAATCCATGGAGGTAAGCAGCGTACAGCTTTTCCGCGTGTATCATGTGACCGGAACCATGGATGTGGCAGGGGAGTGGCGGGACGAGGGCGTCGCACCTGTTTTTGAGGAAACCGACAATCTGCCGGTCTGTTCTTTTCTGAAGACGGAGAAGCCGCTGATTATCGGCTCGGATCTGATGACCTCCTACCATGACAACAGAGAATTTCTGGATATGCACGCCAGGGCTGCAGTGGTCTTTCCGGTGCTTCGGGAAGAAAAAGACAGTCTGGTTCTGTGCTTTCTGCAGACGGATCGCAGCCGCGTCTGGCAGATGGATGAGATCAAGTTCATATCCAATGTGGCGAAAGTGCTGCAGAGTGTTCTGGCCGGAAGAGGGCAGGCGTCGTGGAGCAGTTCCTGCGGCGTCATAGAGACCGTGCTGGATCATGTGGAAAGCTGTATTTATGTGCGGGATGCCGCAAACAGAGAAATTCTGCTGGCAAACCGGGCAGTGAAAGAAATTTTTGACAAAGAACTCCGCGACGGAATCTTTCAGACCATGCTGGATGCGGCCCTGCCCATGGAACGCAGGGAAGGAGACTATGAACTGCATCACAGCAGGACAAACCGCTGGTATGACCTGCATTATGCCACGGCACCGTGGGGAGAGGGCAGGCGGGCGGAGATTTATTCTCTGTACGATATTACGGATAAGAAAGCGTACAAGGGCAAGCTGAATTACTACCAGAGCAAGAAGCATTCCTGAGATCAGAGTATGCCGGAACGGAAATATTAAGGAGAAAACAGGGGTGGAAACGAGACAGAAAAAGGTCGTGCTGGCAGCAGCGGCGGTCATACTGGCGGCAGCGGCAGTGTTGGTCGGCGTGATTATCAGCCGAGGCGGCGGTACGTCGAAATTGCAGGAGCAACTGGAACTGGGACAGAAATATCTGTCTGAAATGAATTATGAACAGGCCGTTGTAGCTTTTCATCAGGCCATTGAGATAGATCCGAAAAGTGCGGACGCTTACTTCGGACTGGCGGATGCTTATGCGGGCCTTGGAGAGTATGAAGCAGCTCTGGATGTGCTGCGGCAGGGATATGAGGCTACAGGAGATGAAAGCTTTGCGGAGAGGATTGTACAGATGGAGACGTTATCCGGCGCCGACGGCATCGGAAGCGGGGCAGTAAGCGACGGCGGGAGAGAGTCGGCAGACGTGACCGGCGGCTCTACGGTCAGCGCCGAAGAGGCGGAGGCAGCGTATGAAAAAGTGTACAATCTTATCTGTACGTGGGGGTCTTCCTTTTATTCTTCCGATAGGGGGATGCTTCTGACCTGGGAGGAAAAACAAGCTGCGTATGGCCCGCTGGCGGAGGCCATGGAGGAGTATCTGAGGCTTTATCCGGAGGGGGAGTATGGCTATGCCTATGATGTGCTTTCCATGTTGTATCTGGAGATGGAGGATCTGGACGCCTGTCTCCGCATCCGGCAGACGGCATATGAGAGGATGGAAATAACGGGGTCTGATCCACAGGGTACCGAGTATACCAATGCGTATGGACAGTCGGTTTCGAATGCAGAATATGTGTACGAATATGACGACAGGGGCCGTCTGGTGCATGAGATGCATACTTCCACCGGTTGGGAAGAATATCTGGAGTATGACGCCGGGGGACGGATCATTATGATGAAATCGATTTATCCCACAGATACGGGAACACGGAACATGGTGCATACATGGACCTATGACAGCAACGGTTCGGTGACGATCCGCACTACCTATGAGGGAACGGATACAAGATGGGCCGAGCAATGCACGGAAAGCAACGGCAGGGATTATTTTGTGACCAAATATGACACTTACGGCAGGGAAACGGTATTTGAATCTTATTATGACGGAAAACTGGATTACAGGGAGGAAACAGAATATGCCGAAAACGGGGAGAGAGTTTCCCGTGTGAAGACACAGTACAATCCCGACGGCAGCGTTTCTTCGGTGGAGAATCTGTAACGCAGTAGTGTTTCGGTATTATGAGAAAAAATGCTTGAAATCCCCCCGACAGTCATGTTAGTATAAACATGATACGCGACTGGCGGAAACGGAGGTCTGCCGCAGGGCAGGAGCCGGTGTGGGAATACCCACAGGGAGCGTAATAAAATGTTGGATGCCGACCGCCTGGGTGCACACGATATTACTGTGGTGCGCCCGGGCGTTTTTCGTATACAGGAATCTTTGCGGCATGAGAGATTTTGCAGCCTGGTGATTCTGACAGTCGGACAGGTCCGCTGCATGCGCGCCGGAACGGAGGGAAAGAGAAAATGATATCACTAAAGCAGGAACTGAAAAACAATTCTTATCCCGGCAGGGGGATCGTGATCGGGAGGACGCCCGACAGGACAAAAGCCGCGGCGGCCTATTTTATCATGGGCAGAAGCGTAAACAGCCGCAACCGCATATTTGTGGAGGAGGGCGAGGGAATCCGCACGCAGGCTTTTGATCCGTCCAAACTGGAGGATCCCAGCCTGATCATTTATGCGCCGGTGAGAGTGCTGGGCAGTCAGACGATTGTGACAAACGGAGATCAGACGGATACCATCTGTGAGGGACTGGAAAACGGTCTTACCTTTGAACAGGCGCTGCGCAGCCGCCGGTTTGAACCGGACGGGCCCAATTATACACCGCGCATTTCCGGTATCCTGCATGTGGCAGGCGGGGAATACGGCTATGCGCTGTCCATTTTAAAGAGCGACGACGGCAGGCCGCAGTACTGCAGCCGGTTCACCTACACCTATGAAAATCCTGCTCCGGGGGAGGGACATTTTATCCACACCTATATGAGGGACGGCAGTCCGCTGCCCAGCTTTGAGGGGGAACCCAGGACGGTGGGCATGATGGACGATATGGACGCGTTTACAGAGATGCTGTGGAGTTCTCTGAACGAGGAAAATAAGGTTTCTCTGTTTGTCCGGTATATTGACATCGCCACCGGACAATATGAGACCAGGATCATAAACAAGAATTGCTGAGCGCATCCTGGGGCACGGCCGGGGAACCGATGACGGCCAGCGCGGGAGACGATAAGGAAAGGCGGATCATATAGATGAAAGAGATCGAATTAAAATACGGATGCAACCCGAATCAGAAACCCTCACGAATCTACATGGAGGATGGCAGCGAACTTCCGGTGACCGTGTTAAACGGCAGGCCGGGGTATATCAATTTTCTGGATGCTTTTAACGGCTGGCAGCTTGTAAAGGAACTGAAGGCAGCCACCGGACTTCCCGCGGCGACTTCCTTTAAACACGTGTCTCCCGCGGGCGCGGCGGTAGGGCTTCCGCTGACGGAGACGCTGGCAAAAATTTACTGGGTGGATGATCTGGGAGAACTTTCTCCCCTGGCCTGTGCCTATGCCAGGGCCAGAGGCGCGGACAGAATGTCTTCTTTCGGAGACTTTATTGCCCTCTCTGACGTGTGTGACGCGGATACGGCAAGGCTGATCAAGCGCGAGGTATCCGACGGGGTGATTGCTCCCGGTTACACGGAGGAAGCGCTGGAGATGCTGAAAGCCAAGAAGAAAGGCGCATACAATGTGATTCAGATAGAGGAGTCCTATGTTCCCGCACCCGTGGAGAAGAAGCAGGTATACGGAATTACGTTTGAACAGGGGAGAAACGAACTGGATATAGACGGAGACCTGCTCTCCAACATTGTGACGCAGAATAAGGAAATACCGGAGTCCGCGCTGATCGATATGAAAATTGCGCTGATCACGCTGAAATATACCCAGTCCAATTCCGTTTGCTTTGTAAAGGACGGGCAGGCCATCGGCATCGGGGCCGGGCAGCAGTCCAGGGTGCACTGCACCAGGCTGGCGGGCAGCAAGGCGGACAACTGGTTCCTGCGCCAGTCGCCCAGGGTGCTGGGACTGCAGTTTGCAGACGGTCTGGGCAGGGCCGACAGAGATAACGCCATCGACAATTATATCGGGGAGGACTATATGGATGTCCTGGCGGACGGCGCCTGGGAGAGAATCTTTAAGGTAAAGCCCCAGGTGTTCACCAGAGAGGAAAAGCGCGCGTGGCTGGATCAGATGCAGGATGTCACGCTGGGCTCGGACGCATTCTTCCCGTTTGCGGACAATATTGAGCGCGCCCATAAGAGCGGGGTAAAATATATCGCGCAGCCGGGCGGATCCGTGCGGGATGATCTGGTCATAGAGTGCTGTGACAAATACAATATGGCGATGGCATTTACGGGAATCCGTCTGTTCCATCACTAAACAACAGGAAGGGCATGAAAAGCAGTATGAGTGATATCGAGAAAACAGTGACAGAGGAAGAAAAGAAAGAAACCGTATCCAGGAATTTTATCGAACAGATCATAG
This sequence comes from Lachnospiraceae bacterium, assembly GCA_014804185.1. Lineage (GTDB taxonomy): Bacteria > Bacillota > Clostridia > Lachnospirales > Lachnospiraceae > Acetatifactor. Next base: position 4,723 of record JAAVAG010000090.1, on the reverse strand, counting down.
ACAAGGATCTGGCGGAGGGAGTCTGTGACACCGTACACACCCGTTTTCCGCCGGAACCCAACGGCTATCTGCATATCGGGCATGCCAAGAGCATTTTGCTGAACTACGGACTGGCCAAACAGTATGGCGGCAAATTTAACATGCGTTTTGACGACACCAACCCCACCAAGGAGAAAGAGGAGTTTGTGGAATCCATCAAGGAGGATATCGCATGGCTGGGTGCGGACTGGGAAGACCGCCTGTTTTTTGCCTCCGACTATTTCGGGGAGATGTATGAGGCGGCGGTAAAGCTGATCCGAAAGGGAAAAGCCTATGTGTCCGATCTGAGCGCCGACGAGATCCGGGAATACCGCGGCAGCCTGACGGAGCCCGGACGGGAGGATCCCGGAAGCAGCAGGAGCATGGAGGAAAATCTGCGGCTGTTTGAGGAGATGAAAGAGGGCAAATATGCCGACGGCGAGAAAGTGCTGCGGGCAAAGATCGATATGGCTTCCCCCAATATCAATATGCGGGATCCGGTCATATACCGGGTGGCGCATATGACGCATCACAACACGGGGGATAAGTGGTGTATTTATCCGATGTACGATTTTGCGCATCCCATTGAGGATGCCATCGAGGGGATCACGCATTCCATCTGTACGCTGGAATTCGAAGATCACAGGCCGCTCTACGACTGGGTGGTAAGAGAACTGGAATATCCCCATCCTCCCAAGCAGATTGAGTTTGCAAAGCTGTATCTGACCAATGTGGTGACGGGGAAGAGATATATCAAGAAACTGGTGGAGGAGGGAATTGTGGACGGCTGGGACGATCCAAGGCTGGTGTCCATTGCCGCGCTGCGCAGGCGGGGCTTTACACCGGAGTCCATCAAGCTGTTTGTGGATCTGTGCGGGATATCCAAGAGCAATTCCTCTGTGGATTACGCCATGCTGGAGTACTGCATCCGCGAGGATCTGAAGCTGAAACGGCCGCGCATGATGGCGGTGCTTGATCCGGTGAAGCTGGTCATTGACAATTATCCCGAGGGAGAGGAAATGCTGGAGATTCCCAACAATCTGGAAAACGAATCTCTGGGCAGCCGGATGGTGCCCTTTGGAAGAGAACTTTATATTGAACGGGATGACTTTATGGAGGAACCTCCGAAAAAATATTTCAGAATGTTCCCCGGAAACGAAGTGCGGCTGATGAACGCCTACTTTGTGAAATGCACCGGGTGCGTGAAAGATAAGCAGGGCAATGTGACGGAGATCCACTGCACTTATGACCCGGATTCCAGAGGCGGCAACAGCCCGGACGGCAGGAAAGTAAAGGGAACCATCCATTGGGTACCTGCCCATGAGGCAGTCAAAGTGGAAACCAGGCTGTATGAAAATATCATCGACGAGGAAAAGGGCGTTTACAATGAGGACGGCAGTCTGAATCTGAATCCCAATTCCCTGACCGTGATGCGGGAGAGCCTGGTGGAGCCCGCGCTGGCGGATGCAAAGCCCTATGAGAGTTTTCAGTTTGTCCGAAACGGATTTTTCTGTGCGGACAGCAGGGACTCCCGGGAGGGTGCGCCGGTGTTCAACCGCATTGTGTCACTGAAAAGTTCGTTTGTCCTGCCGAAATAACGAGAGAGAGTTCCGTAAACAATCAAGCAGGTATTGGAGGGGTTACTATGTCCGGATTGTTGTCAAGTCTGGCGAATCTTGGGCTTGGAAAGCTGGCGGGAGCCAAAATATATGACGAGCCTGAGAAACCGAAAGCAGAACAGATGCCAAAAGCGGCGGAAAAGCCGAAGATCAGCGAGAGTGAACTGATTTATGACAGAAACTTTGATTGCCCCGTATGCGCAAGTAAGATCAGCAGCAAGATCATGAAGACGGGCAGAGCGAGACTGGAGGGGATGGATGAGGATCTTCGTCCGAGACATGAGGGAATCGATTCGGTAAAATATGATGTGATCATGTGTCCTATTTGCGGCTATTCCGCATTATCCAGATATTTTAAGCCGCTGCTGCCCAGCCAGATCAAGTGGGTTCAGGATAATATATCCCAGATTGTGGAACTTCATCCCAGTACGGGGGAGACATACACATACGAGGAAGCAATGGAGCGCTATAAGCTGGCGCTTGCCTGTGCCATCGTAAAAAAGGCGAAAAACAGCGAACGGGCATATATCTGTCTGAAGTCCGCATGGCTTCTGCGGGGATGGCAGGAGAGTCTGGATGAGAGCGAGCCCGACTATCGGGCTAAAAAAAGCAGCATGGAGGCGGATGAGAACGAGTATCTGAAAACGGCGCTGGAGGGATTTGAGTCGGCCAGAAGCACCGAATCCACTCCCATCTGCGGTATGGACGAGACTACGCTGGACTATCTGATGGCTGTGCTGGCGGTCAGGTTTGAGAAGTATGAGACGGCATCCAAGCTGGTTTCTGCGGTATTGGTATCGCATTCCGCCAATTCCAGGATAAAGGATAAGGCCAGAGAATTGAAGGCGGCGATCAATGCGGCGCTGAAAAAAGACAGATAGCAGGCACATGTGCCGCACAGGAGTATGAAATATGTATGATATGACGATCAAGCTGCAGGGCGGAAGACGGCTCTATGAGCAGATTTATGGACATATCAGAGATGAGATCAGGGAGGGGAGACTGCTTTGCGGAGAGCGGCTCCCCTCTACCCGCGCGCTGGCGGAATATTTGCAGGTATCCCGCAATACGGTGGAGGCCGCCTATGAACAGCTGATCTCCGAGGGATATATTGAGTCCAGACCCTACAAAGGATATTTCGTCTGCAGAATAGAGGAACTGTTTGTCATGCGCCGCGGGCGGGATGCGGGGGATGGCGCCGTCCGGCGGCAGGAGGGTGGAGGGATGGCGGCCGGAAAGGCGGCAGAGAGCAAAATGGACAATCCCTTTCTCTGTGACTTTTATCCAAACGGCATCGATATGAGCGGTTTCCCTTTCGGCGTATGGCAGAGAATTACCAGAAATGTGCTGGGATATGACAATCAGGAGTTGTTTGCGCTGGGGGAGCCTCAGGGGGACGTGGATCTGAGAGCGACCATATGCAGATATCTCCACTCCTCCCGGGGGGTAAACTGCAGCCCGCAGCAGATTGTGATAGGGGCGGGAAACGATTATCTGCTGATGCTGCTGGAAAAGATTTTGGGAGACCATATCCGTATCGCTATGGAAAATCCGTCCTACCGGCGCGCCTGCCGGATTTTCCGGTCTTTTGGCTATGACATTGTGTCGGTGGGGATGGACGAGAGCGGCATGAGAGCGGATGAACTGGGAAAGTCCGGCGCTTCCGCCGCCTATGTGATGCCGTCCCATCAGTATCCAACCGGTATCGTGATGCCCATAGGAAGGCGGCTGGAACTTCTGAAATGGGCGGGGGAAGAGTCGGAGCGGTATCTGATCGAGGATGACTACGACAGTGAATTCAGGTATCGGGGAAAACCGATCCCGTCGCTGCAGGCGTCGGACGCCATGGGAAAGGTGATCTACATCGGCACATTCTCCAAGGCCATCGCGCCCGCCATCCGTGTCAGTTACATGGTGCTTCCCGACAGACTCCTGCAGGTTTACCGGGAGCGGTGCTTTTTTTATTCTTCCACGGTGTCCCGTATCGATCAGCGCATACTGAATGAATTTATCGGCGGGGGATATTTTGAGCGGTATTTGAATAAGGTCAGGAAAATATACAGGGAGAAACATGATGTACTGCTGGAGCAGCTGAGGCCATTTCAGAAAGAGTTTGCGCTGTCGGGAGAAAACGCGGGGCTGCATGTCCTGCTCACATCCAGACGGGGCCGCGGTGAAAAACAGCTTCTGGACAGAGCGCGGGAGCAGGGCGTGAAAGTGTACGGTATGTCGGACGCCTATATAAAAGAGGCGGAAGACGGCGGACCCGATTCTCATACCGTGATACTGGGATATGGGGACTTAAGCCCCGATCAGATATGCAGGGGTGTGGAAAGGTTAAAAAAAGCATGGCTGGAATGAATCCGCCATGCTTTTTGCAACAGCGAATGGCTCACAGGCCGGGGTATCGCTGTTTTATTCCTCTTCGTCAAAAAATTCCTCTACCTGTTCTTCTTTCTTTTCCTGCACCTGATCAGCCAGAGGGGTAAAATCGTTTTGAGCCTCTTCCTCGGAAACGCTTTCTTCGGCGGTTTCCTCTTTGATGCTCTCTTCCTCGGAAACGCTTTCTTCGGCAGTTTCCTCCTTGGCGCTTTCTGCCTCGGGTTCTGTTTCCTTGGACAGGGATACATAAGAACGTGAGGCATCCCCGTTGTCCAGATCCTCGCTGAAGTCGTCATAATCCTCTTCGTCATCCGAGGCAAAGGCAAGGTCGTCATCGGACTTTTTCTTCAGATAGTAGCAGACACCGGCGGCTACGGCGCTGGCAGTGGCGGTAAAGAGCAGGAATTTACCAAACTTTTTAGCCATAAGTTACTCCTTTCGTTTCAGATCATTGTGTAATATGATATGCTTATATATTAATACTATTTTGCAAAATAGAAAAGAGGAATATGTAAAAAATATTGATTTTAGATGATTTATTTCGTAAGATGATGATACAAAAATCGAGTTTTGGAGAAGAGAAATGCTGCATTTGGCGATTTGTGACGATGACAGGGTGCTTCTGGAGGCGCTGCAGACAGAAGTGGAAGAGTGGGCAGAGCAGGAAAATGCGGCCTGCAGTATACAGACCTTTCTTTCGGCGG